>CAYYOQ010000022.1:0-2548 GCA_964473235.1 uncultured Thermodesulfobacteriota bacterium
ATTGGTATTACTCTCATCCCTTAAACTTCCACAAATAGCCAAGATTTTCATAGCATTCCTTCCTCCTCTCAGTTGTAATTTCCCTGAAACTATAGTAATGTTTTTTAGTCAATCGGCTATTGGACACCGATACATATTTCACCCCGACTCTTAAGAGAACTATAACAAATAAAACTTATATTATCAAAGTTTTTAGGCAAAAACCCACCGGGATTCCGAAGATAAGGAGCTCTTGGGTAGGGTGGCAGTGGGATATCCTGTTAACGATTCTCTTTTTAACACGTTTACCAGGACCCGGGTGCCGGTAGATAATCTTACCACCTGGCGTGGCTTCTAAAAGATATTTGAAGCCTGGGGACAGCATTAAAGGAAAAAGGAGACCAAAGATCCCATAATGAATGTAGTTAGTGTCTCAACGAAAACCCTTACACATTACATCAGTTGTCATTTCGAAAGAGCGAAGCGACTGAGAAATCTCAAGCAAATTCATAGATTTCTCCCTTCAGCCGAAATGACAATAGGGCCAAAATAGGGGTTTTCGTTTAGACACTAGTTAACCCATTACCACAAACGCGAAAAGTTCTTTGTTGTTACCCTTGGGAAAAGGGGATCAGTGTTAACCAACTGGCTACCTCCTCTTGGCTTAGAGTACCTCCCTGCAGCAATCGAAAAAGCTGGTATCGATACAGATAGTGTTGATAGGCATTTCGAAACCAATCCATGGTACGTATCCCAGTCTCTCGTGGTCAGCGTCTCCTCTGAAGATTTCCTGATACTACAGCTTAAAAAATTTAGAAAATAGTTTAAAATTATTGCAATCACTGTAAACTAAATCGTGCGGTTATACGTCCTATACTGTAGAAATCAAATAAAAAAGGCTGTGACAAATTGCTAGGTAACGATACTCAACTTTCAGAGCTGGTAGAACAAGCAAGAACCGGAAACAAGCTCTCGCGGGAGCACCTGCTGAATCATCTTTATGGAGATATATTCCGTATGGTGTACTACCGGATTCCTTCCCGGATGGATGCAGAAGATGTAACCCAGGAAATTTGCATGCAAATGATAAAGAGTTTACCCAGTTTAAAGGATTCACGCCTGTTAAAACCCTGGCTGTTTCGCCTTGCGTTAAACCGGATCAAAGATTTTCATCGAAAGAAACGCATTCTCTCTTTTTTCGGTTCACCAGTAGAAATGGATGTCAATGTCCAGCGTAGCGCAGCGAGTGATGCTGATCCTGCAAAAAATATACTGCATAAAGAATTTCTTTTTCAGTTCCGGAAGTTTACCGAGAGCCTGTCGCGATGGGAACGGGAAGTATTTATACTGAGATTCTTGGATCAGCTGGAACTCAAGGAAATCGTTCAGATTCTTAAAAGAAATGAAAATACGGTTAAAACCCATTTATACCGGGCACTGAAAAAATTCAGGAGGAATGCTGAACTCTACGCCCTGCTTAGAGGAGAAGAATCATGAAAAACCACGATAGGCATCTTAAAGAGGACCAAATTATTCGTGCGCTGGTGGATGAGCACGACCTGACCACTGCCGAGCACACTCACCTTTTAGAATGTTCTCTCTGTCAGAAGGAAAAACAGGAGTGTGAACAGGCCCTCCACCGTCTGGGAGATATGTCAAAAGAACAAGTACCTTCACCCCAAAGAAGATCCATACCTCTTGTGCAGGAAAGTCGCAGTCTACTACGATGGCGGCCAGCCTTAGCTGCCGGAGTGGTAATAGTGCTGCTCATGATAGGAATCTGGTGGGCCTCGCTCTTTACGAGATTTAAAGAAAATGGGTCTATGCACACTACCCAGAACATTGAGACCGATCAACAGCTTTTAACAGAAGTTATGTTCAGAGAAGACAATGCTCTCCCAGATCGTTATCTTACTATTATAGGCAATTATAATGACGATGACTCTGATGATTATTATGATAGGGAGTTTTTGGAATTTGTTCTTCCTCTCTAGGAAGATCAAGGCACTGTGCAGGCCTGCACCTAAGTTTATAACCTAATAGCAATAAGGAGGTACCAAATGAGAAAAGTAGTGTTGTATGTGCTGATTGGTGTTTCTGCACTGACCGGTGTCAGTATGGCAGGGGATCGTGGTAAACCTAGGGATGGAATAGAGTTACCCCGAGGCAAATGGTGGAGAATGCCGGAAGTGGCAAATGAGCTGAAGATAAGCGCTGATGAGCAGAAAAAACTTGACGATCACTATTATAAGCACCGTGATCAGATGATTGACCTCAAAAGCAATTTAGAAAAGGGACAGCTTGCATTGGAGCGGATTATCGAAAACGAAAATCTTGACGAACCGGCTTCTATGAATCAGTATCAGGAGGTGCTTAACGCTCAGAACAAGCTTTCCCTTGAACGTTATAATTTTCTCATTGAAGTGCGAAAATTATTGGGCTATGAACGGTTCGTGCAGCTCAAACCAAAATTCCACGAACTTCAAGAGGAGCGATCTCAAAAATATAATGGGGGAAAAGAGCCTAAAGGGAGAGGTGATAGACCATAGCACGTTGATTTTGTGAGACT
>CAYYOQ010000022.1:2648-14008 GCA_964473235.1 uncultured Thermodesulfobacteriota bacterium
GAAAAGAGCCTAAAGGGAGAGGTGATAGACCATAGCACGTTGATTTTGTGAGACTAAACAGATATAAGAAGTTGCAATAAATCTGAACTAGTGATCCCTCCCATGCATGGGAGGGATCACTACAAAAATATTGACAAAAAACAGCCGTGGCGTTAGGAAGTATTAAGAAACTTCTTTCCAGCTCATGGCTATCAAAAACACTCATCTGAAAGACACCTTTCATGGCCTGTCGGAAAGAGAGGTAGGTGCGCTGAGGAAAACCCTAGAGCAGGTACTTTAGAATAGGGGTGTTCCTCTCAATGAAAAAGGGAAGTTTGTTCTGCCGCTGTGAACACCATTAGTCCTTAATATCAGCGTGAGGCATGGATTATGAAGCTCATTTTTAACCGCACGATTTTATTTGCTATCATTGTAGTGTGTATAGTGGGTATCATCTTAATTGTTTTTAAACAGTTGTTGGGCCATCCATCACTGTTTCAAACCGTTCCCGTTACGCGTGGGGACCTGAGGGTAACCATCAGTGCTACCGGCACCATTGAGCCTGAAGAGGTAATCGATGTGGGAGCACAGGTGGCGGGACGAATTGTAGTATTCGGGAAGGATAAGAACGGGAAAACCATCGACTACGGCTCTGAGGTTGAGGAAGGAACGGTGCTTGCTCAGATTGATGATGCCATATATGCAGCAGAGACGGCGCAGGAAAAAGCCCTCCTTGAGCAGGCAGGAGCTGGGGTGGTACGCGCAGAGGCTGATCTTAATCAGATGAAGGCCAAGCTGTACCAGGCAAAACGTGACTGGGACCGCGCCCAGCAACTGGGACCCTCGGATGCGCTTTCGCAAAGCGATTTTGATGCAGCTCAGTCAGCCTATGAAATTGCCAAGGCTAATGTCGACGTCGGCAAGGCTGCAATTGTGCAGGCAAAAAAAACCTTTGCGCAGGCCGAGGCTTCCCTGAAACGTGCTGAGCGTTTTCTCAGCTACTGTACTATCAGGTCTCCGGTCAAAGGAGTGATCATTGACCGCCGGGTCAATATTGGTCAGACTGTTGTCGCAAGCCTCAATGCACCGAGCCTTTTTCTGATCGCTCAAGATCTCAAGCGCATGCAGGTATGGGTTTCGGTAAACGAAGCGGATATCGGCAATATTTCTCCAGGACAACCTGCTACCTTCACGGTGGACGCCTATCCCGGTGTAGTATTTAAGGGTGAGGTCGGTAAGGTGAGACTGAATGCAACGATGACCCAGAACGTGGTCACCTACACGGTTGAGATTATCACCGACAACTCTGACGGCAAGCTTCTTCCCTATCTCACGGCCAATGTGCAGTTCGAATTGAGCAACCGTCGCAACGTTTTGTTGGTACCCAACAGCGCGTTACGATGGTTTCCCCAACCCGAACAGATGACCAAGGAGTTCCGGGCAATGGTGGATGGCGTGGTGCGTAGCAATGGCAATGGACGTGAACACCAATCAAAGGAAGTTGCTGAACAGGCTGGTAACAAGAGCCGCCAAGGTCTCCTGTGGGTTCGAGACGGAAACTACGTGCGGCCGATCAACGTTAACGTCGGCTCGAGTGATGGTACTATGACGGAGATAGAGGGCAATGAGGTGAAAGAGGGATTGGAGGCTATTGTCGGTGAACAGCAGCATATGACTGATGAAAAGATTGTAAGCCCTTTTACACCACAGAGGATGAGAAGCAAATGACCATCAGAACGGTAATAAATGGGGTACCTGTCTTAGCACACCGTAGCCAGGCAGCAGCGCATGATGGAGTAAGCCATGCAGTTAATTGAACTGCAAAGCATTTACAAAACCTACCATCTAGGAGAAATGAGTATCCCGGTACTGAAGGGAGTATCGTTATCGGTGACGGGAGGAGAGTTTGTTGCACTCATGGGGGCCTCGGGTTCAGGTAAAAGCACCCTTATGAACATTCTTGGTTGCTTGGATCGTCCCACCTCAGGAGCGTACTGGCTAGAGGGGCAGGAGCTATCGAGTTTTTCTGCTGACCAACGGGCTTTGATGCGAAATTACAAGATCGGTTTTGTGTTCCAAAACTTTAACCTTTTGCCCCGTACTAGTGCTCTGGAGAACGTAATGCTCCCTCTTTCCTACACCGCGCAGAACCTTTCTGATCGTGAAGCCCAACGCAGGGCTACGAACTTGCTCGACCGCGTCGGACTTAACGAGCGCTTTCATCACGAACCATCTCAGCTCTCTGGTGGGGAACAGCAGCGGGTAGCAATCGCACGGGCCCTGATTAACCAACCATCACTTCTGTTAGCCGATGAGCCCACAGGTAATCTGGACTCTACCACGAGCAAGGAAGTACTGCAGTTTTTTCAGCAGCTTAACCAGGAAGATGGTATCACCATTATCCTGGTGACGCACGATTCCGGCGTTGCCCAGCATGCCAGAAGAGTGATCAGAATAAGCGACGGCGTGATTGTGGATGGAGACTCGCCGAAGGGCGTACTACAGACGAACGGGTTTTCTGGCAACGCGGTACTTGCTGAAGGAGACTTGTCATGAAAGTTTATAAGACAGTGCGTACCGCCTTGCGCACACTCCGACGTAACCCACTTCGGGCAGCCTTAACTACTCTGGGCATTATTATTGGTGTGGCAGCAGTTATCGTGATGATGGAAATCGGTAAGGGCTCTTCCACCGCCATCAAGCGGACCATAGCCACCATGGGGGCGAATAACCTTTTGATTCATCCGGGCACCGCGACCAGTGGCGGAGTGAGTTTCGGCGCAGGCAGCGTTATGACGCTCACGCCTCAGGATTGTGACGCCATCCTTCGAGAATGCCCGTCAGTCCGCAACGCCGCCCCCGAGGTACAGGCCCGCACCCAAGTGATCTACGGCAACCGTAACTGGGTCCCCATGTCTATCATCGGCACCATGCCGGCGTACCTGGCGGTTCGAGACTGGACCAATCTGGCCGGGGGTGAGATGTTCACAGACCGAGACGTTCGCAATGGCAGCAAGGTATGCGTGCTGGGGCAGACGCTTGTGCGGGAGCTTTTCAGCGGGGAGTCACCTCTTGGCAAGGAAGTGCGGGTGCAGAATGTATCCTTTAAGGTGATCGGGGTGCTCAAAGGCAAAGGTGCCAATATGATGGGCAGGGATCAGGATGATATTCTCCTGGCACCATGGACTACTATCAAGTCCCGGGTAACCGGTTCGCCACTGACTGATGTCAATCAGAGCAGTGCTTCATCGGGCTCGAACACGCTGTCTGAAGTGAATACGCTCAACAAACTGTATCCCAATGCCCGGCTTAACCTTTACCCCCTGCCTTCGCCAACTCAGACAGCCAACACCCCCTTGCCGGTACGCTTCACCAACATCGATCATATTCTAGTTTCCGCACGATCAGCTGATGAAATTCCTCTGGCAATCCAACAGACAACCGAACTGCTGAGGGAGCGCCACCGGATTCAACCGCAGGAGCCTGATGATTTTAACATCCGCGATATGACGGAAATGAGTAAAACCCTCTCTTCTACGACACTGTTGATGACCAATCTTCTGCTGAGTGTGGCTTTGATTTCACTGATTGTTGGTGGGGTGGGGATCATGAACATCATGCTGGTCTCCGTGACCGAGCGAACACGGGAGATCGGTCTGCGGATGGCAGTGGGCGCGCAGGCGAGGGACATTCTGAGACAATTTCTGGTAGAAGCTCTGGTGCTGTGCATAACCGGCGGCATCATTGGAATTCTGGTGGGTTGCGGCGGCTCATACCTGGTGACACTTCTGCTGCAATGGCCGACGGAAACATCATTGGCTGCTATTGGTGCATCGGTCATCGTTTCCGGCAGCGTGGGCATTGTCTTTGGGTTCTATCCGGCATGGAAGGCTTCTAGACTGGATCCGATTGAAGCGCTGCACTATGAATAATCTTAACAGTTTTCTAAAGGAGTACCTTTTAAAGGTGTGGTCAAAGCGGCATATCAAAGCTGCACTATTTTTTGTGATGCAGATACTACTACTGTGTGCGGTAGGCTGCGCTGTCGGACCTTCCTTCAAACAACCTAACAAAGGTGTTCCTCCGGTGTGGGATGGGTTTAACACAGCGGTACCTTCACAAAAAAATACGGCGGTTTCGCGGCCGGTAGAGTTGGTCCAGTGGTGGAAGATTTTTAACGACGCGACGCTTACCACACTGGTGGAGAAGGCGCTTGATGCAAACCTTGATTTAAGAATGGCAGCAGCCAGGGTTCGTCAAGCCCGGGCGGCTCGCATCGTAGCAGTTACAGGTTTGTTGCCAAGTGGGGAGGCCTTAGGATCGTACCGTCGGTCCTACCAAGGGA
The DNA here is from genome assembly GCA_964473235.1 of uncultured Thermodesulfobacteriota bacterium. Classification (GTDB taxonomy): domain Bacteria; phylum Desulfobacterota; class WTBG01; order WTBG01; family WTBG01; genus CAYYOQ01. Next base: position 6,973 of record CAYYOQ010000022.1, read on the forward strand.
AGTCAACCTCAGGTACTTCCGGAAAAAACAGTGTTACGTCTGGCAATGATGCGAGCGACTCAAGTGGTTACTCCAATAACTCCAGTGCTTCAGATAACAACACCACTAACTCCGGTGTTTCAGGGAGTACCACCAGTGCCCAAACAACGGGTTCACTTTCCGTAAAACCCCATGAGCTTGATCTCTTTCAGGTAGGGATGGACGCGATCTGGGAGATTGATATTTTCGGTGGCGTGCGGCGCGGCGTTGAAGCAGCCCACGCAGATCTTCAAACCGCTATCGAAGATCTCCGTGATGTGATGGTGACCCTCATCGCTGAGGTTGGCACCACCTACATCAGCCTGCGGGGATATCAGCAGCAGATCGCCATCACCAGAAAGAACCTTGAAGCACAACAGCGTACTGCTGAAATCACCCGCAAGCGGTTTCGGGTAGGCTTCATAAGCGGTCTGGATGTAGCGAACGCGGAGACCCAAGCCTCCGCAACCCAGGCACAGATACCGGTATTGGAATCAGCCGCACGGCAGGCAATATACAGCCTCAGTGTGCTGCTTAACCTTGAACCAGCCGCTCTGGAGCAGAAGCTTTCTCAAGAGTCACCTCTTCCCAGCATCCCCCAAGAGGTACCAGTGGGGTTACCCTCTGAGCTTCTTCGCCGCAGGCCCGATATCCGCCGCGCCGAAGCACAGATGCATGCTGCAACCGCCCGTATCGGCGTAGCAATCGCAGATTTGTTTCCGAAATTTTCCCTGACCGGATCCTTCGTTTTCAAAAACGATGAATTGAATACCCTGGGGAACTGGGGAAACCGCGTCTGGACATGGGGACCCGACGTCAAGTGGCCCATCTTCGACGCCGGACGGATCTATGGCAATATTAAAATTCAAAACGCCCTGCAGGAGCAGGCTCTGGCAACATATGAAATGACCGTGCTGACCGCACTCAAGGATGTTGAAACCGCTCTGGTAGCTTTTAATAAGGAACAGCAGCATTACGCCTCACTTTGGGAGGCGGTCGCCAGCAGCCGCAGGGCTGCAGATCTTTCCATGCGGCTCTATACAGCAGGACGAACTGATTTTCTCAACGTGCTCATAGCCCAGCGATCTCTTTACACGTATGAGGATGCATTGGTCCAGAGCAATCGAAGCCTCGCAACTAATCTAGTTGCCTTATATAAGGCATTGGGTGGCGGATGGGAGCAATGAGTATAGTTTCACTCTTTTTTTATCCATTGGTCAGTGCATGCAGAAGCAAAAGATCCTCTTATGTAAGATTACTGATGAGAGCTCTCATTCAATCTGAAAAGAATACTGGGGACACCATCCATGTTTCTCATCAAAAAACTGGTATGATGTCCCCAGAGTTAATTATCTTATGACCATCTTTCGGGGGTATTTCTACCAATAACTTACATTATCTCTCACTGATGCTAATATCTTCGGTAACCTCCCCTGCTTTTATTCTTCTGTGGTTGGGCCTCATTAGCCTTAATCATTAGTCCCTTCAATTCCTTCCCGTTCAAACCTTTGATCGCAGACTGTGCTTCAGCTCCAGCCGGCATCTCCACAAATCCGAATCCTCTTGACTCACCACTGAACTTATCTTTTATGATCTTAACAGATTCGACAGTCCCGAAAGGTTCAAAAAATTTTTTTAAATCCTCTTCGGTAACATTGAGCGCCAAATTGCCTACGTAAATATTCATTGTGTCCTCCTGTTTTTGTTGAATATTACTAGTTGAATTTCTCCTACACTCCTCTTCACGTTCTGTGACTACATTGAACTATATAAATACTATTTTCCCACCTCCTTCCCTTTTTACCACCTGATCCCGCTCTCTTTCTTTATCCAACGTCAACTCCAACTCGTTCTGCTCTGTGGGCCAAGGAGGAATTCTCATAGTGCTTTGCTGATCAGATGTCTTTCATGGTGAAGATTCTTCAAGTTGTTCCTTTGCCTTTGCGGTTATCCCTAACCTGCTTTTCTCCTCAAGTGATTGTTTGACTCAATAATTTAATAAAAGTAAGCTACTCTGCTGGCAATAAGGTTCTACCCATTATCAACAGGGCATTATAAGAAGCACTGGAGAAAACGATTAAGCAATATTAAGAACATGCAATCATTTCAATAGCACAGGATAAAAGAGAAGGGTAGATGTGGTACCAAAATGAAGATCATGCGTGGTTGGGTTACGTTCCCCTTGTTTAGTTGCTAGATAACGATTCCTTTATTGTAACGTATAAGTTGTTGAGTAGTAACTTGAGCGGTAAGGTATCTAATAGTTAATAGCTTTATAATAATTATTTTCATTTGTCAAGTTGTTTTGAAACAGAACTTTCCCCAAAAATATTATGGATCAAAACGCGATAACTGCCTCCTTTTTCTAAATTATAACTCTGCTTCACAAATTCTAATTATCCTCTCACCCCACTCAGGATGCCGAGATCGTAAATAATTTGTTAATAGTACCTTTGCCAAATTCTACATCTTAAACGCAATGGCAAGCCTTTGTTGAGGAGTTTTGTCTCTCAAGGCGTGCGCCATAGTATCATCTATGATCTCACTATTTCTTTTCTCAATGCCCATCTGATTCCCGATTTCAAGCTTATCGCCATTTGCGATTCACAATTCACCATTTACCATACACAGTTTACTCAGTACTCACTACTTTTCGGGACTAACGGAACTACGTCCCGCCCTATAGCAGAAGGTTAGACTAAAAATGATTGAAATTATTTTAAAATGTAGTACCCTTATGGCTGTAAAAATTAGATACATACGCATTGCGTCTATCAAATGTGAGGCGATGCGCAAATTTAGAATTTATTACAAAAGGAGAGCAGAATGAATATCTATGTGGGAAATTTGTCGTACGGGGTTACCGAAGAGGACTTACGGCTGGCCTTTGCCTTTAACGCAATAGTTGACGTCGGATTTGAATAATTGAACATTCCTTTGTGCCCCTTAGCCATAATGCTGGGGGTTTTACTGTACGCAGATTTTTGCATCATCAATTAATCTTCAGAAAAGTAATCTATCAGGTGATAACATGAGGATAATTCATACAGGTGATTTAAATATTAAGGCAAATATGGATCACAAGACGAGTGAAAATGTTATAAAATTTTTTAGTGAAGTCAAAGATTCTGATGCAGACTTACTGGTTGTCGCAGGAGATATTGTTGAATCGGGTCTTGAAGATGATTATTATAAGGCTTTAGATTTTTTTGAACAGTTATCAGTAGAAAAGATTTTTATTCCTGGTAATAGGGATTTTTATAATGGAGGAAATGTCTGCTTTTCTTCATGTGTGTATGATTTAGAATCGGCATTAAATGTGCCGCAAGACCCTATAGCGCAGAGAAGAAATGGAAACAGACCATTAATCATAGATGAGGACTATATTTTAATTGGTATATGCACTCCTAGGAGAGATTTGCACACAGGGGTTATCGGCCACGGGCAGAAACAGCTAGTAGAACATTTATTTAAGACACGTGGAATTAATAAATATAAAATTTTAGTAATGCACCACCATCTTCTACCAATTCCTATTGGAGGGTTAGAGTCGAATATCATAACTGATGTTGGAGATATTATAAAGATGATATCTGATCTATCAATTGATTTAGTGCTTACGGGACATCAACATCATCCATGGGCAAGTGAATATTCATCAGGTATTCACAATAGTAACTATACCACGATTTTGACCTGCGGTTCACCGACCATGACCGTGCCACGAGGATTTAGGTTTAATAGCTATAATGTAATAGATATTGATGAAAAAAACAGAGAATTAATTAATGCATATGTAAAAGTAGTAACCGGGAGATGGTCGGAGAAGCAGATGATTCCTTTGAATGAGTTTGTTAAAATTCCTCCTCAAACAAAAAGGGATTTTATAAAATCAGATTATTCTCGTTATCTCTTGTAAAAGAAAAATTCATGATGGAGCAGTTTTGTGTAAAGGTAATTATTAAATGTTATGTATGGTAGCCCTTACCGCACGGGGAGTTTGCATGAAAACCTTGATCAGGAGAAGGGACTGAGCTCCTCTGCACCTCATGATAGAGTATTTTATATACACTACTCGATGATTTCTAATATAGTTCTTTTTTTCTGTTTCATGGAGGCTGCATTCAAGAGAGTCCTCATGGCTATTGCAGTTTTTCCCTGTTTACCAATAACCTTTCCCATATCTTCCTTAGCCACACTCAATTCAATAACCGAAGTTCTTTCACCCTCCACCTCCGTAACTTTAACCGCATCAGGTTGATCAACTAGTGCCTTCGCAATATACTCGACCAATTCTTTCATCTCCTTATCCTCCGCTGCAGTAGGGTTAACATTCTCACGCTAAAAAACCACTTCATTTCCGGCACATAACAGAATTCTGGTACTGATCACGTCTCTAAATCTCTTTTAGAAAATAACCCTCCTTTCTTAACATATTTGCTTTCCTTTGCCCTCTCAATCTCATTGCTCTACTTCTTTCTTTTCACCTTTTTCCTTCCAACGAACTTAATCGCAGCTTTGTTGCAACTGGTTAATTTAAGATGATATTTTCAAAAGAACTCAATTATCGTAGTAATCAAGTTCGTTGCTCATAGGATACCACCTGCGGTATAAATTAGCTTTTTAGTAGCTAACCCAAGGTAATCTTTTATCTTCTGTCCAATAGCAGTTGCAATTTTTGGATTTTCTCTGAGGAAGTTCTTCGCATTTTCTCTGCCTTGCCCCATGCGTTCATCCTGGGAGTAATAAACAACAACTAAAGTTCTTTATTCTATGATCTCTTCCTTCTTTGTCCTGGATACCACAGAACTGGTAGTATGTTCAATAATATCACCGTTACGTTGCCTTTGCAAACATTTAAAACCTCTGTCGTAATGAATGATTACTTTCAACGGGTTACTCTTTCTCAAGGTTACATTATTAGAAAATAAAACCATTGATTCTTTACTAGAAAGGACTACAATAGTAGAAGTAGTCACAAAGGGGAACCTTAAAGGAACTGTTATATGACTTTAATTCCTATGGTAGTAGAACAGACCAATCGGGCAGAGAGAGTTTATGATAGTTATTCACGTTTATTAAAGGATCGAATCATTTTCTTAAGTAGTGTGCGCCGGTTGCGGAAAGGAAGTCATCTTGGTGGTTCCAGCGCCTATCGGCAAAAAGCTTTGCTGTCTCGATTGCTACAAGAAATAAGGAAATGATCAGTCAAATACCCCTAAAGTAAAATAGTAAAGCTGCCGTATGAGAAGAGAGATGTCAAGGAAAGGGAAACTACAGATTTGAGGTTACCAAAGGTATATGGCTTTTGAGCTACGACAGGAACTAAAACTAACCCAGCAGCTCGTGATGACTCCTCAGTTGCAGTTATCGATAAAGCTGTTGCAGTTATGCAGGCTGGAACTGGTGGATGTGATTCAGCAGGAGATCGCTGAAAATCCGCTTCTGGAAGAGTCACAGGAATTTGACCGTGAAGGGTCAGAAGAGAGATTAGAAAACGCGGATGAAATTCCTGACACGCAACCGGATGCCTTAAAGAAGCTGGAGGATGGTTTAGAATTTGACTGGAAGAGTTATGTAGAAAACTCAGGCAGGGAAAGTTATAATTCATATGATGCTGGGGAAGAAAGAACTTCCCTGGAGGCGAGGCTGACGAGGTCGTCAACCCTTGCTGATCATCTGACCTGGCAACTCCACCTCTCCTCCCTTAACCAGGATGAGCAGCAGATAGGTGACCTCATCATTGGCAATTTAAATCCAGATGGTTACCTTCAGACATCATTAATCGAGATTGCGAAGGACTACCTGCTGGAGAAAAGTACAGGGAACGAGTTAGGCAACATCACTACATTCACTCATGTAAATTGGCTCACTATTCTGCGTGCCTTACAAAAGACAGGTAAGGTTCTGAGCATAATCCAGGAATTTGACCCGGTGGGAGTAGTTGCCAGAGACCTTAAGGAATGTTTGCTACTACAGATAAAATTCCTTGGGGTAGAAGGTTCTCTACTAGAAAAGATAGTAAAATATCATTTACCTAATTTGGAAACGAAAAGATATCGAGTAATAGCCGCTGATCTTAACATCTCTCTTGAAAAGGTCATTGAGGCAGCCCAAGCCATATCTCAATTGGAACTCAGGCCAGGAAGACCCTTTAACGATAAGGAGCCCCTCTATATTACTCCGGACATCCATGTGTTCAAAACCGGTAATGACTATAAGGTAGTGCTCAATGGAGATGGGCTTCATAAGTTGAGGATTAGCCCTTTTTATCTCAAAGCCCTTTACGACAAAAACTTTGCTTCCCCATTAACTAAAGAGTACATCAAGGATAAGATGCGCTCCGCAATCTGGCTAATAAAGAGTATCTACCAGCGGGAGAGGACGATAAAGAAAGTGATGGAAAGCATCATCAAATTCCAGCGGGAGTTCTTTGACCATGGGGTAGATCACCTAAAGCCACTAATATTGAAGGATGTTGCTGAGGATATTGAGATGCATGAATCTACCGTCAGCAGGGTTACCACCAATAAATATGTCAACACCCCGCAGGGTATATTTGAACTGAAGTACTTCTTTAACCCACCAATTAGCTCAGTTCATGGAGAAAGTATCGCATCGGTAAGCGTCAAGAACAAGATAAAAGAGATTCTTTCCAACGAAAATCCTAAAAGTCCCTATAGTGATCAGAAAATAGTCACTATTTTAGAAAGCCGGAACATCACTATTGCTCGAAGAACGGTAGCCAAATATCGTGAGGAATTAGGAATCCTTCCCTCCTCCAGGAGAAAGGAGTTTCATTAGTAATCCCGTGAATGATCCTGCATAGCACCACTCGTAAAACCCCCAGAGCAGATGAGGGAACCCTAAGAGTTCCATTCATAACAATTATTCTTTCGTGCTCAATGACCACATTTTTTCTCTACCCTCCATCCTTCCTATGGTTCCCTTAGCCAAGGATCTTTATACCTCCAGATAGATACTTCTTTACTTTCCCACAATTTATGCTATTGTTGTC
>CAYYOQ010000022.1:14108-16228 GCA_964473235.1 uncultured Thermodesulfobacteriota bacterium
ACGGTACAGATGTCAAAGGAAGATACCACTGATCAAGTAAATCAGCTCATTGACCTGGGGAAAGAGAAGGGATTCTTAACCTATGAAGAGGTTAACGACATATTGTCCCCAGATATTTTTTCACCAGAACAGATCGATGACATGATGATCATGTTTGGGGAAATGGATATAGAAATTGTTGAAGGAATTCAAAAGCTAAGAATCCCTAAGCTTAAGCTGCAAAAAATTCCAGAGGAAGTAGACGCTGAAACAGAAGAGGGGTTAGAAAAAGTTCCTTTTGAAAAGTTCAATGATCCAGCGAGAATCTATCTGCGTGAGATGGCTTCAGTATCGTTGTGCAACCGTGAGGAAGAGGTAGAGATTGCAAAACGCATAGAGGAAGGTGAAAAAGAAATCTCTGAGGCTGTCTTACATGCACCCATTACTATCAGAGAAATCATCAGTATCGGAGAAAATCTCAAATCTGACAAGATTTCTGTCAGAGAAGTTATCCGAGATTTGAATGATGAAGAAACGGATATTGATGAAGAACATTATAGAAGAAAAGTTCTTTCTTTAATAGAAAGAATTACTAGGCGTGAACAAAAGAAGCAAGCATTACACAAGGAATTAACTCAAAAATACCTAAGTGAAGTCAAAAGAATAGAGTTAAAGAAAAAGATTGATCGAAGTGCTAAAAAGATTTTTGACTTAATAGAACAGATCAACCTTAACAAAACCCACATTGAAATGGTTGCACAAAAATTAGAATATTTCCTTGAAAGAGTGGAGACGGTTGAGGAAGAAATTAATCAATGCATACAAAAAACAAAAATCCCTCTAGAAGAATTGAAGAAGCTCTTTCGACAGGTAAAAAAGAACTGGCAGGAGGAAAAGAAGATAGAGAAGAAATACAGCATTTGTAAAAAAGATTTATTAGAATATGAGAAAATTATAAAAAATGCCCAAAATAAAATTAAGCGAATTGAAATGGAATCGACTTTAGATACTAAAGTACTCAAGAAGGCTATACAATCCATCAAAGGGGGAGAACTTAAAAGCAAACTAGCTCGGGATGAATTGGTAAGGGCTAATTTACGGCTGGTGGTGAGTTTGGCAAAGAGATATACCAATCGGGGATTACATTTCCTGGATCTGATTCAGGAAGGGAATATAGGTCTGATCAAGGCTGTTGATAAGTTTGAGTATCAAAGGGGATATAAATTCGGTACCTATGCCACCTGGTGGATCCGACAGGCGATCACCAGGGCAATTGACGATCAAGCACGAACCATCAGAATCCCCGTCCATATGGTTGAAATTATCAAGAAGCTGGTGAGAATCTCTCGCCACCTCGTCCAAGAAGTAGGCAGAGAACCCACCACGGAAGAGATTGCTAAAAAAATCGAATTGCCTCTCCATAAGGTAAGATCGATTCTAGAGATTGCCAAGTACCCTCTATCCTTAGAAACGCCCATAGGGCAGGAGGAAGATAGCCGCTTAGGTGATTTCATTGTAGATAAAAAAATTGCTTCCCCGGGAGAAGCTGCCGTTAACCGCAATTTAGTGGAGCAAACTAAAAAGATATTATCTACCTTAACTCCCAGGCAAGAAAAGATTGTAAGGATGCGGTTTGGCATAGAAGAAAAAGCAGACTATACTCTGGAGCAAGTGGGACAGGATTACAACTTAACCAGAGAAAGGATCAGACAAATCGAAGAAAAAGCGTTGCGAAAGCTGAGACATCCCAGTAGGAGTAAAAAACTAAAGATTCTTATTGAAAGTTAAATCATAATTGTAGACTCCTCGCTCAGGGTGGAAGAGCCACCAACTCATCTGAGGAAAAATTCCAGGGACACCGTACTTGTCTCTAATCAAAAACTGATATAGTGTCCCCAAATTTCAAAAGCCTTCTCATCTAAGCGACTGCCGATAGTTCAAGTTTGTAAAGGGTTTTTATTGGAATTTTTTTAGCAGCGCCCAGTATCTCTATTGCAACAATCTCATCTTTTGCAGTGGTGTGCAGAATCACCCCTTCCGTTATTTCTACAGCGCCATCTGGTTTCTTTGAAGACATCTGAATATATGCCGCATCAACCTCTTTGTCATATCTGACCTTCATAGCTCACCTCCAGTGTTTC
>CAYYOQ010000023.1:0-7941 GCA_964473235.1 uncultured Thermodesulfobacteriota bacterium
GAGAGAGTGAGAAACTCTTTGCAAAAGCCACTGCACCCAAGGAACTCTATCTGGTTGAAGGGGCAGACCATAATGATATCCCCTTTATTGAACCACAAAAGTACTGGGGTAAAATTTCAGAGTGGTTGAGCAGGATTGAATAAAAAATTTGACAATGGATGTTCAGTGCGTTACATATTTACCTTCTTCAATGGTAAGGACATCTTATGAAAGGAACCATTCATATCGACCATGAGCTTTGTAAGGGGTGCTGCCTTTGTGTAGAGTTTTGCCCTAAGGGAGCACTTACCCCCACTAAGAAACTTAATCTTAAAGGGTATTGTTTCACTGAGTTTGATGCGCAGCAGGGATGCACGGGGTGTGCGACTTGTGCCCTGGTATGCCCGGAGGTGGCAATCGAGGTCTATCGTGAATAAGAGATTAATGCGTGGTTCCCACTCCCTGGAACGTTCCTGTGCCCTTACACCTTACTACTATCCGTCAAGAGGTAAGCAGGGATGAAGAAGGTATATGCACGACCAGCATCTTTAAAAGATGCTCCTTTTCACTATTGCCCTGGGTGTGGTCACAGTATTATCCACCGTCTCATTGCGGAGGTAATCGATGAGATGAACCTGCGTGAGAGAGCGGTGTGTGTGCCCCCTGCGGGGTGTGCGGTGCTTGCCTATAACTATCTTGATGTGGATATGATTGAGGCTCCCCACGGGCGGGCGACTGCAGTGGCAACCGGCATCAAGCGGGTGAGGCCTGAAAATGTAGTATTTTCTTACCAGGGGGATGGAGATCTTGTTGCCATTGGCACTTCTGAAGCTTTCCATGCTGCCAATCGGGGGGAGTTGATTACAGTATTCTTTGTGAATAATGCTGTCTATGGGATGACCGGTGGTCAGATGGCGCCTACCACCCTTCTGGGGCAGAAAACCACCACCTCTCCCTTAGGGCGAACTCCCTTACGCGATGGGTATCCCATTAAGTTTTCAGAAGTGTTAGCCCTGCTAGGAGGATCTTCATACCTTGAGCGGGTTGCAGTCAATACGCCGGCGCACATTCAAAAGACAAAGAAAGCCATTGTCAAGTCATTCCAACATCAGCTAAAAAAGACAGGGTTTTCTATGGTGGAAATTCTCTCTCCCTGTCCCACCAATTGGAGGATGAGCCCAGTAGAGGCGTGTCGCTGGATTGATGAGGTGATGGCGAAAGAGTATCCACTGGGAGTAGTGAAGGAAGAACAATGTTAGTGAAGACGATTTTCTCGGGTTTCGGTGGCCAGGGTGTCCTCTCCATAGGAAATACCCTGGCAGATGCTGCCATGCGCGAGGGCAAGTATGTTACCTATTTCCCCTCCTATGGTGCTGAGGTGAGAGGTGGTACCGCGAATTGTACCGTTTCCATCGCTGATGAGGAGATTGCATCCCCAGTCGCCTCTGAACCTGACTTTGTGGTGTGCTTGAATCAGCCATCGTTTGTAAAATTTCAGAGTGTGGTGCAGTCAGGTGGATTAATTCTGGTTAACTCCTCGATGGTGAATACTTCTTCGGTGAGGAGAGATATTGAGGTAGTTGAGGTTCCCATTAATGAGCTGGCAGAAAAGTTAGGGAGCGTGAAGTCTGCCAATATGGTGATGCTGGGAGCTTTTATTAAAGTGAGCAACATTGTGTCATTTCCTCATCTTCTCAAGCACCTTCCAGAAATACTGGGTGAGGGTAAGGCGCGCCTTCTGAAAATAAATAGAGAAGCACTTGAAACGGGTTTTAACTATGTAAAGGGGCAGTAGTATGTGTATCAAGCAGATTTCAGTAAGTCTGGATAATGTACCGGGGGCACTCTCGAAAGTGAGCGAGATTCTGGGAAACGAAGGGGTTAACATCCGCGCCATCTCGGTTGCCGACACTGCGGATATCAGTACTGTACGTTTTGTAGTTGATGATCCTACTAAGGCGATCAATATTTTGAAGGCTCATGGCTATGTGGTAAAGGAAACGGAGGTGCTGGCGGTTGAAACACCGGATCACCCCGGCGGGCTCAATGCAGTGCTGAAGCCACTTAAGGAAGCGAATATTAATGTTCACTACCTCTATCCCTACTTGGGGAGGGCGAGTGATCAGGCGATAGTGATACTTGGTGTGGACAAGACCGAGGAAGCGGAGAAGGTGCTCACCCAAAACTGGGTTCACCTTTTGGGAAAAGAGATATATAGTCTATAAATTGAGAATTGAGGAATTGAAGGATTGGAAAGTGCGATCCGAGATAGGTGATGTGAGATATGCGATATGCAATTGAGGGATTCAGGAATTGAGGCATTGGGGAATTGAAATTGAAGATGTTGCAGGTTGCGAGTTACGGGTTGCATTGGTTTTCAAGCGTGCCCGCATGCAAGCATAAAGACTTAATAAGATGAGGTAAAAAGATGACAGATATATTTTGTGCCCGGTGTGGGGAATATCTTCCCGAAGGAAGTGTAAAGTACATTGTGCATATTCAGATTATCGCAGATAGTGATGAGTGTGAATCTCTCTTTGGATTAAACCCTTCTCAAAAAGGCATGGGAAATCTCCTTACCACGGCGGAGGATGCCGATACCCACGAACTGGCAGATGAAGGGTATCAGGAAATTTTAATGTATTTGTGCAGGGAATGTAAAAGCAAATTTACCGCTGACCCCTTTAGTGCCGAAGAAGAGAGCCTTCCCTTTCACCGATATTTAGGAAACGTATTTCATTAATCCATCACTTCAGGGTAGTGACACATGTAAGGTCTGCAGGGACGCTGGTAGCTTTTGTGATAGAGCTCTCGTGCGAACCTTCTGAAATCTGAGAGCTGAGGATTCTCCCCCAGGTAATCCACAAGAGTTCTAAAAAAGGTCACGTCTTTTATTTTCCTTTCAACGGGATTTCCCCTCCCTACGATTTTCAGACTGGTAATGTTCATCTGATTACATTCATAGAGTGCACAGGCAGCGCAGGGGTAATCATCCAGATGGACTACTTCCCAGATGCGTTGGCGGGCGATCAGTGGTGAATCATCACCCACGTCCTCACGTGTTACCTTACTGTTCAGTGGAATGCAGGAGATCTGGTAGGGGAGCATACAGGCATTTCGGTAGAAGTGAGGTGTCTGTTTGCCCGAGAGACCGTGTTGGAAAGTGCAATAACCGTCAATATTAATACAGCGCGAATTGAACACAAACACGGTGGTTTCCACGTCAGGAACCTGTTGTAGGATACCGCTCATCTCTTCAAGGGTGAGGTGACGTGGCAGGGTGATACGGCAGGCACCCAGCTCCTGGTAAAATCTGGCTGTCCTCCAGTTAAAAACTGTTCCCCCGGTGCTGATGTGAATCTTTAGGTGGGGGCTAATGGTAGGCAGTATGTTTAGTAGCCCATAATCAGAGATAATGAACGCGTCTATCCCTGCCTCGAGTGCCTTCTTGATATATTCTTTTACAATGGGGAGCTGGTGTGTGGTATAGTAGTGTTCATTGATGGTAAAAAAAACAGGGCGATGGTGGCTATGGGAGATGGCGACGGCTTTGGTAAGTTCCTGGAAATTCCTGAAGTGACCTTTCCCCGCTGGTCTTCTATTAATAGATATCACCGGGTAAGGGTTATACCAGGTTTCCTCCAGCACCCCACAGTAGAATTCTTCCGCTCCAGCTTCAATCAGAGGTGCTACCTCTCCAACCTTATCCAGCGGCGATAGGACCTTCATCGCAGGTTTTTTCTCTCTTGGGGATAAATCTATAGGGGAGACGATTGATCGTTTCTTTCTACTCATTGACCTCTTTCCTAGAGTGGGATTTCTGGCTCGATTACTATTCTGTCTATCTTTTTCTCTCTGATGAGTGCATCGGGGATTTGCTCGTTGCTGAAGAAAATGGTATTCCCTCTTCTGATGAGAGGAGTAGTCATTACAGGATTGAAGAGCTGAAAGGCATGTTGCTGACACTCTTTTTTACATGGCAGCACGCCAATCTTTAACTCCTGGGGATGGTGAATGGAGGGCATGAAACAGAACCTGGTAGTGGTAATGTAGGCAAAGGGAAGGTAAAGGGAAAGGTGAATCTTATGGTTGATTCCGTCAAGGTTTAACCCTTGAAGAAGATTGTCGAATTCTACACGCCTGATTTTGTTTTTTATTAAAAACCCCTGAACTTCAGGAAGCGAAAGACCGGGTGAGGTGAAATATTCACGTGAGGAAGGGGGTATTATATCCATTATATTTACGATGCGCGGACCTCTTTTCATCTTGTTAAGCATCCTTCCCATTACCGGTTTAAGCGGATAGTTGTTTTCTTTGAGCAGATGGAATACGCCCCAGTCATTGAACACTACTTCGCTCTCAGATGTTCGCTCTGAGAGGGTTGCGATAAGTTTTTCTACCTTTTCCAACCCACGGTTGGTGACATAGGGTGTTACCAGGGTAAAATGTACATGGTGATTCCGGGCATACTCAAGTGCCTTTTTGAGTTGGGCAAGAGAGGGGAGCAGACGCTCACAAAATTCCACGCCGAAATAGAGACGGCTGAATTCTTTGTTCCAATAGTTGAGATTGGTAACCTTAGAGATGTAAAGTGCCTGTTCCATAGTAATTACAATGATGAATTACAAATTATAAATTATGAATTGGGTAAATACCATTGACCACTGACAACCAATAATGAACAACTCCTGCTAATGTGAGTCTTTTCCTCATCCATCATATTTATTAATCACTTCCAGCACGGTTGAGTGAACTTTACCATTGGAGAATAAGAAATCTCCGCGTTCCTCCCTCCAGGGGTTTCCCCTGAAGTCGGTTGCCGTTCCACCGGCCTCGGAAACAAGCAACACGCCGGCGGCGATATCCCAGGGTTCACTACAACAGGTGGTAAAATAGGCTTCACCTCGACCTGCAGCTACCCATGCTGTTTCAAGACCGATCCCCCGATTTTCTGTTTTACTGGCAACCGGCATCCAGAATCTAGAATTCAGTAGTCAGCATTCCTCAATTCCTTAATCTCCACCCACCTAAAACTTACCATATTTTATTGAAGGTGAGTAGTTTTTTAGTTGCTATCATAAGGTAAAGAACATTTTTGATAGTTTGAGTAGGGTACGCACGTATTTTATAGTAATCAATTTAGGAGAAAGTGCCGATAGCATTATAAAGCTTGCACGCGTGCAGACGTGCATGGCTGCTTAGGTTCAACTACGTTCTTATTTTGCCATAGGAAGACGCTTATGGGTCTATTAAGTATAAATGACCTTCAAATTGGGATGGTTATCGCGTGCGAGGTAGCAAATAAGCACGGCAATGTCCTGCTCAAGCGGGGTGAGATTCTGAATGAACAGCACATCATGCTGCTTAAATCCTGGGGAATTACCGAGGCCGACGTCGAAGGTTTTGATCGGGATCAATTGGTCCAGAAAGAAATGGAGGAACTCTCTCCAGATACCGTGGCGTCAATTGAGCAGGAACTTACTGCTTTGTTTCCTGGTTTGGGAGACAATCCGTTGATGAAAGAACTCTACCGGGTAGTTAAGAAGTTTAAAATGAAACAGGCATCAGCACAGGTCCATGGAATTCGCAAAGAAGCAGAGTAAGATTGATACAATACTGCGCTCGGTCGATAAGTTACCCACCTTGCCCATCATCTACACCAAGCTTAACCAGCTCTTGCAGTCGCCTAATGCCACAGTGAAGATGATAGGGAGCATTATTGCAGAAGATCAATCTATGGCAGTTAAAGTATTAAGGCTGGTTAATTCTGCCTTCTATGGTCTGCCTAATAAAATAGGAAACTTAAAGCACGCGATTGTGATACTGGGGTTAAACCAGATCAGGACGCTGGTACTTACTACCTCAACCTTGAAGCTATTTCATAACCTTAAGACAACTCGTGCATTTGATATGCAAAAGTTCTGGAAACATTCGGTGGGATGTGCAGTTGCTGCCCGGGTACTGGCTGAAACTGCATCCTTGAGGAGTCCTGATGACGTATTTGCCGGGGGTTTGCTCCATGACATAGGGAAATTGATTCATGCGGTCTACCTGACCGAAGAATTTTCTGCGGTGGTTGCCGAAGTAAATGAATGTGGTGTACCCATGGTTACGTTAGAGAGAAGGGTGATTGGTTATGATCATACCTATACGGGAAAGGAGTTAGCCATCCGCTGGAATCTCTCGGAGGGGACGATTGACATGATTGCGCACCATCACCTTTCTGATCCTGCAACCACATTGACCAAAGAGATTGCTGCGGTATATTTGGGAAACATTTTTTCAATTGCTCTCGGTTTAGGTGCGGGAGGAGAAAAGAAAGTGCCAATTGCAGATACCAACGCGTGGGATATCTTGGGCATTGAGCTGAGTCACCTTGAGTCGATTATAACCAGAATTGATAAGGTCTTTGCCGAAAGCATTGCCATCTTGGAAGCCTGAACTCAAGTAATCGGAGTTAATGATAGGGTGAACGAGACGCAGATACAGTTTAGTTCGGGAGAGCACGCAACGCTTGTTGAAAAGCTGCACTTTCTAGAGGATTCAAACAGTGCGCTGATGATCATTCAAGATAAACTGGAGCGCTTAAGCTACTTTCATTCCGAAATGATGTTATCCTATGATATTCGCCACATCCTTAAGAAGGGACTTGCCAAGTTTAAGGAACTGGTTGATACAAAAGTGTGTTCCGTTTTCCTCGTGAGTGAGCAGGGGTATGAGTTTGAGCACGAAGTATCACTTCCTGAGGAGCTAGCGCCCGCGGTGCAAAGGGAGGTCGATGCTCAGATTCAGTCAGGAACCTTTGGCTGGATCATCAACAGTGGTTTCCCGGCATGTGTTCGCACCGAGGTATTGAGGGGTGAAGATAATAATCTGCTGAGCACCATTATTGCTCCTCTCTCCCACCAAGAGAGAACCATAGGGGCGGTTATCATTGTCTTTGAAGAAGACCAGGATTTTATAAGACAGCAGGCTTTAAAGCTCCTCTACATTCTCGCAGGGTTTTTCTCTCTGGCATTGCAAAACGCCTACCTTTTTAATGACTTAAAGAGGAGCTACTTTGATACCCTTAAGGGGATTACTAACGCTATAGAGGCACGGGATCCCTACACCAGAGGCCATTCTCACCGGGTGGGTCAGATTGCCAAAGCGATTGCGCAAGAGCTCAACTGGAGCAGTGATGAGTTGGAGTTCATCGACTGGGGGGGCATGCTGCACGATGTAGGGAAAATAGGTATCCAAGATACTATTCTTAACAAACCGGGGAAACTGGATACTAATGAATATGAAGCCATGAAACTCCATCCACTCATTGGAGCGCAGATAGTGAAAGAAATTTCATTTTTAGTGCCAATAGTACCTTATATTCTGGAGCACCATGAGCGCTATGATGGGAAAGGATATCCCCATGGTCTCCTGGGTGAGCAGATATCAATTAAGGGAAGGGTGTTAGCAATTGCCGATGTCTTTGATGCGATGACTACCGACAGGCCATATCAAAAAGCCTTTGCTGCTGAAGTTGCGGTTAAAAAAATACTGGAGAATGCAAACGCCCACTTTGACCCTAAGCTGGTGGAAGCCTTTGTGAGGGCCTGGCAGTCAGGAAATATCAAACTGAATGGTGATGAGTAATGAGTGCCGAGTGCCGAGGAATGAGTAACGAGTGATTAATCAATAAATGCCTAATCTAACTGCATGTCTTCCAGCCAGTCAGCTCGCACGCTAATCAGCTAGCCAGCTAGCAAGCTCGCCAGCCCACCATCTAACAGACTCACCAGCTAACCGGCTAACTGGTCAACAGGTTAGCTCATAACCAATCCCTCAATTCCTGAATTCCTGAATCCCTCAATTCCTAAATTCCCATATCATTTTTCTCCTTCATTATTGCTGGACAATCTAGTATAGATAGCTATAGTGTACAATAATTACGTTTTGAACATTTGATATTTGAATTTGGTGCTT
>CAYYOQ010000023.1:8041-15744 GCA_964473235.1 uncultured Thermodesulfobacteriota bacterium
GATTTTAAGAAGTATTTCATGAATAGCGGGTTATCATTAGGTGCATACTGTGCCACATAGCTCAAAGTTACTGCTCATCGCAGTAGACGGTGTTTCTTTTTCGCTGCTTGAGCGGTGGGGTGCTCAGGGAGATCTCCCTACTTTGAAAAAGCTGATGGAAGGCGGGTGTTGTGGGTTGTGTGTGCCCTTTTCTCCTTCGAACTCCGCGGTGATCTGGACGAGCGTGATGACAGGGATGAATCCCGAGAAACACGGGATAGACAGTTTCATCTACTACAGGATGGGTGAACGCCTTATTAAAAAAACAGTGGTGAAGAAGGTGTTGAAGCTTGGTTTACGCCCACTCTTCCGCTGGCTTAAGTCAAGAGAGTATATCCGTGATATCCCTTTTTCCTTAAGTTCAGTACAGCAGAAGATGCTCTGGGAGATTTTTGCTCAAGAAGGAAGAAGCGTAGGGATTATTAACTGGTGGCATAGCTGGCCTGCCTGCGAGGTTCCCGGATTCATGATTTCAGACAGGGTTCACTACTGGCGTTTGACTGAGAGGGGAAAACACGCTGGCACACCTGATGCGCATCTTACCTATCCTGATAGTTTATTGGATGAAGTGTTGAAAAGAGTAGCAGATCCTTTGGCACTGCCTTTTGAGGTATACGCACAGTTCATGAAGGTGAGTGAGCGAGAGGTGGAAGAGAAGAAGAACTCACACTATCAGCGGCATCAACTGATGAGTGAGTTTAAATATCTCTACTCTATAGATGAATCGGTGAGACGGTTAGCCCTCTTCTGTCTTAAAGAGTTTTTTCAGCCTGACTTTTTAACACTCTATTTCAGAGGGATTGATATCATTTCCCACTGTGCCTTGAAGTATATGCCGGAGAACAGAGATTCACAGATAACGGATAGAGAGATAGAGCAGTTTGGCGATACGGTTCATCGCTACTATTGCTATATGGATAGTGTTATTGAGGAGTTGATCAATACTGTTTCAACTGACACCACGATAATGCTCGTTTCAGACCACGGTTTTGAGAGAGAGCCTGATGGACGGTTTGGCCACCGTAAAACCAAGCCGCCCGGATTATTAATGTTGCAGGGAAACAGTATTAAGCAAAAACTTAGAATTGAGAACATGTCACTCTATGACGTTGCTCCTACTCTTCTCTACCTCGGTGGTCTTCCCGTATCAAAGGCGATGGATGGCAGGATACTCACAGAGTGCATTGAGGAGGCATTTCTTCCAACTCACCCCCCAGGTTTTATAGAAAGCTATGGAACTCCCCTGCGGCGTTATGAAGCCGGTGTGCGGGAGAGTGAAGAAGAGATTAAGGAACGGTTACGCGCCCTTGGGTATATTGATTAACATCAGAGCTAGATAAATCCCAAATTTTAATATTCAAAATATTTTTCTTGACGAACAATATGTAGTAGTGTATAAGAACTTTAATACAATATATTGATTAATTGCTTTAGAATTTTCTCCTTTTCAGTGAGTTGAAAGTGTGAGCAGTGGTGATGATAGTTGAAAGGGGGTGAAGTTTAATGGCAACAAAGAAGAAAGCTACGAAGAAGAAAGTACAGAAGAAAGGCTGTTGTTCGAAGTAATAACAATCACTTTCTAGGTGGGAAGTGGGAACTAGCTCCTTTCTGATGAAGGTCTCCCTTTTAGGGAGGCCTTCATTTTAAAAGAACCCCTTCGGTCATAAATATTCTGAATTTATATAAATTTTCTATTGACAAATAAGTTATTTGAAATAAATTATAGTGATTAAAACGCTGCATTTCTTCTTTTTTCATGAGTGAAGTGAAAGTTCATGGATGTAATTACTGCAATAAATGAGCGAACGAGTATAAGGGGCTTTAGCAAAAAGCCTGTTCCACGTGAGGCAATTGAGCAGTTGCTGGATGCAGCACGCCGGGCTCCCTCAGCTTCAAATCAGCAGCCCTGGAATTTTGTGGTGGTCACGGGAGAGGTAAAGGAAAAACTGGGAGAAGAAATTTTATCGTCTTACAAAAAACGTGGCACGCACTACGATCCCTCAGGTAGTAAAACCATTCCCCGTCTCTATATGGAGAGAACTAAAAAGCTCTTGAAAGGGATACGACCCTATCTGGAGAAAATGGATAAGCAGGTTGTTCCTTTCATAGAGGAGGGGAGCTGTCTTTTTTACGGAGCACCGGTGCTGGTGCTTGTCACCATGGATAAGGTTCACCCTCACAGCAAGCTGATCGATATAGGGTGTGCGGTTGAGAATTTTGTCCTTACCGCTCACCGCAAAGGGTTGGGGACGTGTGTTATTGCCATGATTCTAATGTTTGAAGGGTTTATCAAGGAGCGTCTTGGGATTCCAGATTCTCTGAATATCGTGGTGGGAATTGCTCTCGGGTACCCTGACGGGGACGTGCCAGTCAATGCCTTTAGAGCGTCCAAAGAAGAGCTGAGCACGATGACGCAGTGGATAGGGTTTGAGTAGATTCAGCGATTGATAGTGGTAGAAGGCTGGTTGGACTGAAACATTATTTCAATAATACAGGAGAGTAAAGGAGGTAGTGATGTTAAAATCTGATCTTGTTGAAAAGGTTGCGAAGGAATTAAACATGAGTAATGATGTGGCCCAGCTAACAATCGATGCGATCTTCGATGCCATGACCGAGGCCCTATGCAGAGGAGAGGGGATTGAGATTCGCGGATTTGGCAGCTTCAGCATCCGGAACTATCCAGCCAGAGAAGGAAGAAATCCCAAGACCGGTGAAACAGTGAGCGTGCCTACCCGGAAAAAACCTTTCTTTAAAGTGGGGAAAGAGTTAAAAAATAGGGTTAATAGTTTATAGCTTCCTGCCGATACACAAAGTATGTTATGGTATCAGTAGAACTAGGGAGTGGAGCATAGTATAGTTACGCAGCTTTTCTTGCTTTCCCTATAACTTACCTTTTCCATTCTTGTATACAATCTTACTTCAATTAGCCAAAAGTAGGAATATGCTTTTCCGATGGGTAGAGACTATTTCAATGAAGAGGAGCGATGGGTAACCACTGCTAAAGGACCTTTACCTGAAGAAAGGGAGGTTACCACACTTCCTCCTCGAAGGAAGTCTCGCGTCTCAATAAATATTATTCTCTTTATACTGACGGTTGGCACAACTCTTTTTGCTGGTGCCCTGCATCAGGGAGTAGACCCCCTCAGGAATCCTTCAGAATTAATAAAAGGTCTGCCTTTCTCCGCAGCCCTCTTGTTTATCCTTCTTGCTCACGAAATGGGTCACTACCTCACCTCAAAGAAATACCATATCGATGCTACCCTGCCTTATTTCATCCCCGCACCAACGATCATAGGAACTTTTGGTGCATTGATTAAAATGCGCTCTCCCATATATGGCAAAAGGGTGCTATTTGATATCGGCGTGGCAGGTCCGCTTGCCGGTGTGGTGGTTACCATACCCATTTTGATTATTGGTCTCAAGTTCTCGTTGGTAAAAGAGCTTGGGACTCCTCTGGAGGGAGAGATGATGTTGGGAACTTCTATCTTTCTCTCAATGATGACTAAGATGATCTTGGGTAATCTTCCCGATAGTTGTCATATTATTCTCCATCCCTTGGGTTTTGCAGGATGGATAGGGCTCCTGGTCACCTCACTCAATCTCATGCCGGTTGGTCAGTTAGATGGTGGACACATTGCCTATGCGGTGCTGGGGAGAAAGGCAGAACTTGTTTCGAGGCTGGTGTTAGTTGCATTGCTGGGATTGGGGCTTGCAGGGGCGCACATGTGGATGCTCTGGGCGATACTGCTTATCTTTATCATGAGGGTGAGGCATCCAGTGCCTTTAGACTACGATATCCCTCTCGATAGGAAGAGAGAAATAATAGGTATCATTATGCTCATACTATTTATCGTGACTTTTATTCCGTTTCCTTTTGGCAAACAATAACAGGTGTCAGGGAATAGGGGGGGATGAGGGGAATAGATTTTTGATTTTAGGACTTGAGATGTGTGATCTCAGATGTGAGATGTTGCGAGTTACGGGGCATTAGATTGGGGATTGCGAATTTCGGATTGCGGACTTCTGACTTCTAGGTAATAAGTTTCAAGTACTGAAAGCTTGGTGTTGAGTACTGACTGACGAGTAACGAAAGATGAAAAATGATGGCTCGAGAAATATAATTTCCATGAGAAAGAAAGTGAGCATTTCTAAATTAATGAGATTCAGCATCATCATTTTCTGGATGGTGATGATGGCGCTGCTTATTCAAAAGAACTATTTTTCTCTCTATGGTGATTACCTTAAGCCCAGCTATGCTGCGGGTCAAATGCGCCCCAAAGAGGAATGGATGGGGGTGTACTGGGGTAAGGATAAGGTGGGGTATACCGTTTCCACCATTAAGAAAAAAATGAGAGGCTATGAGATATTTGAACAGGCGCTCATGGATCTCACAGTAATGGGAACACCCCAGAGGATAGACACTCACTTAACTTCGCAGGTTGATGAGAGCTTCACCCTTAGGTCATTTGAATTCAGACTGTTCTCTAACGTTTTTAGCTTTAAGGCAGGTGGAAAGGTTAAGGGAAATGAGCTCCTTGTAGAACTTGTATCAGGGGGAACTACTACGAAGAGTACTATCCCGCTCAAGGAAATTCCCTGCCTCTCAAGTTCGCTTAAATCATTGCTTCTTGCTCAGGGCTTGTCCGAAGGCACACGTGTTACCTACACAGTATTTGATCCCTCTACCATGAGTACCACTCCTGTGGAGGTAGTGGTGGAAGGGAAAGAAACCGTTTCCTTAAAAGATAAAATGTTTAAATGCTATCGCCTACGCAGCTCATTTAAAGGGATTACGCTGAGGTCGTGGATCGATGAGGATGGCACTACCATAAAAGAAGAAAGCCCGCTCGGTTTGATCCTGGTGAAGGAGAGCAAGGTTGATGCGCTCACAGAAAATTGGAGTGAGAAGACCAAAGATATCATTGCTGCCAGTGCCATCCCGGTGACCAGAGCAATCTCCATACGGGAACCTTCCTACCTTACCATCAGATTGAAGGGTATTAACTTAAAGGAGTTCAATCTCTCTCAGGGGAGACAAAAGCTTCAGGGCGACCTATTAGAAGTTGTTAAGGAGCAACTTTCAGGATTTACTACCTACGCCATTCCCTATGACCGGGGTAATATGACAGAGCACCTTAGCTCCACCACCTTTATCCAGAGCGATGATCCGCTCATCATAACGCAGGCAAAGGAGATTGTGGGCAGTGAGAGGAACGCAGTGGAAGCGGTGAAGCTCATCAAGGGATGGGTATATAACACTATTGAAAAGAAGCCTACGCTCAGCATTCCCAGTGCACTGGATGTATTGAAGATGCGGGTAGGTGACTGTAATGAGCACGCAACACTTTTCGTTGCGCTCTGCAGGGCACTGGGCATTCCGAGCACCCTCTGTGTGGGTATTGTGTATAGCCAGGGGAGTTTCTACTACCATGCCTGGTCAGAGGTATTTGTGGGCCGTTGGGTGAGTGTTGATCCCACCATGAACCAGATGCCTGCTGATGCAACCCATATTAAGTTTGTCGAGGGCGGGTTGGATAAGCAGCTTGAGATTATTAAGCTCATAGGAGTGCTCAAACTGGAGGTGGTGGATTACTCATGATTCAGTTGATGGACTTGCGCAAGCGGTTTGGAAAT
The DNA here is from genome assembly GCA_964473235.1 of uncultured Thermodesulfobacteriota bacterium. Taxonomy (GTDB): domain Bacteria; phylum Desulfobacterota; class WTBG01; order WTBG01; family WTBG01; genus CAYYOQ01. Next base: position 13,715 of record CAYYOQ010000023.1, read on the forward strand.
CTTGTCGCCGTCGATAGCATTACGCTCACGGTCGAACCGGGAGAGGTGTTTGGTTTCCTGGGACCCAACGGTGCGGGTAAAACCACCACCATCAAGATGATGGCAGGTCTGATTCAGCCCACCAGCGGGAGGATAGTGATTCATGGGTGGGATTTGGCGGAACATTCCCATGAGGCCAAGAGGGTGGTGGGATTCATACCGGACCGGCCTTTCCTCTATGAGAAATTGACGGCGCTGGAGTTTATGAAATTCATTGCGGGGTTGTATAATCTTTCCTCCAATGGGGTCGAGGCCAGGATGAACTACCTCTTTGAGCTCTTCGGTATTGATGAGTGGAAGGATGAATTGATTGAGAGCTATTCCCATGGCATGAAGCAGCGGCTGGTGATGGCAGCTGCCTTCATTCACCACCCCAAGGTGATCATCGTTGATGAACCCATGGTGGGCCTTGATCCGCAGGGGGCAAAGTTGGTGAAGGAGGTATTTCGAGAATTTTGTAGTGAGGGGAACGCCGTATTCATGTCAACCCACACCCTGGAAATTGCCGAAGAGGTATGTGACCGCATCGCCATCATTCAGGAGGGGAGGATTATTGCAGTTGGCAATATGAGAGAGCTAAAGGAAAAGGCGGGCAGTGAGGATAAGAGATTAGAGTCTATCTTCTTTAAGCTTACCGGTGGCGAGGATGTGAGGAAGGTGGTAGAGGCGCTCAAGCGTTAGGGTAGGTAGTCGTGAGAGAGATAGGTACTCTTTTAAAAGCTAAAATTCTTTCTTATAAAAACTCCTCGCAGGGGGAGGATACTAACTACCTCCTGCGCTTCGTTGTATTTTTTATCGTCGGGGTGATCTTCTGGTGTGGAACCTTTCTGATATTCTTCAAAGTATTGACTTATTTTTCCCGCATCGAAGTGATCGGGACACTGCTCGCTTCCAGACTGCTCTCCATGGTTTTTTTGACCATTTTTTCTCTCTTGATTTTCAGTAACGTCATTACTGCACTCTCTACCTATTTTCTCTCTGATGACCTGCAACTGCTCAACTCACTTCCCCTGGTGCCAGAAAGTCTCTACGCGAGCCGGTTTGTAGAAACTGTTGCCCACAGTTCCTGGACCGCCATCCTGTTCAGTTTGCCAGTCTTTTTTGCCTATGGCTTGGTGTATAATGCGTCACTCGCGTACTACCTCACCTTGGTGGCGGTGGTGATCCCCTTTCTGTTCATCTCAGCTGCGCTTGGGATTATTCTCATCCTGGTTTTGGTACACACCTTTCCTGCCCGTCGCTTGAAGGATATCATACTGCTCGCCTCCATTGTGCTGGTGGGAATGGTGTTTCTTTTTATCAGGTTCCTCAAGCCCGAGAGGCTGGTTGACCCGGAGAGCTTTTACCTGGTAATGGATTACATTACAGAATTGAAGGTGCCTACTTCTCAGCTCATTCCAAGTCAGTGGGCAACCAATGCACTATCTCCTTTTCTTTTTGATTATTCTGAAGGCTCACTCTTCTCTATCCTTCTGCTCTGGAGCACCGGACTGGCATTGGCGGTGATAGGGGAATGGGTGTTTAAAAAGATTTACTGTGATGCGTGGTCGAAGGCGCAGGAAGCGAGGTCAGCTAAATTGACTCGCTCAAGGCTGTTAAACCGTGCCTTGGAGGCAGTGTTTAGGTACTTACCCTCACAAGTGCAGGTGGTGGTGCTCAAGGATATCAGAATGTTTTTGCGCGATACCAACCAGTGGCCCCAACTGTTTCTCATCTGCGCACTCGTGATCATCTATATCTACAACTTTAGTGTGCTACCCCTGGAGAAGTCACCCATGCCAACCTTCTATCTCCAGAATTTGATTTCCTTTATTAACCTTGGGTTAGCTGCATTTGTGATTTCAGCAATCGCGGTACGTTTCACCTTTCCCAGTATCAGCCTGGAGGGGAAATCGTTCTGGATTCTTAAGTCCTCGCCCCTGGAGCTCAGGAAACTTTTGTGGAGTAAATTTTGGGTCAACTTCTTCTTTCTGTTGATTCCCGCAGAGATT
>CAYYOQ010000024.1:0-15390 GCA_964473235.1 uncultured Thermodesulfobacteriota bacterium
TGGCAACTACCGAGAATCCTCTTCCCTGTTCCCCTGCTCTCGCCGCCTCGATATCTGCATTGATGGCAAGCATATCAGTTCGGTTGGCAATGCTGTTCACCTCATCCGCGATTTTTCTGATTCGTTGTGCGCCTTTGCTCAGCGTGAGAATATTGGCAGCGATATGTTGTACCTCTTCCTGAATCGCATGAGTTTCCTCGCTGCTCTTTCTCACCGCGTCCTGACCGTCAGAGAGAATCAAAAGCACTTCTCGGGATCTTTGGGTTACCAGGCCGGCCTTTTCGCTCACCTGGTGGGAAGAGTTGCTCAGCTCTTCGATGGTAGTGGTAATCTCACTGACCGAGGAGGCTTCTTTGACGGCAATGGTTTCCTGCTGGTGTGCCGCAATAGAAATTTCATGGGACGCAGAGCTGTATGATTCAATAGCAGCTCTGGTTTTTTCGATGGTGTGTTTCCAGGTGTTACCCATAGTGGTGAGCAGGTGAATGAGTTCACCTGCTTCATCGTGAGAACTCCGAATCATCCTTTGAGTGAAATCACCGTGCGTCACCTGTTCTATCAAGGTCGTTGCCCGATTAAGTGGGATTACGAGGGATCGAGTTTGTAGCACTCCTAAGGTAATTCCCACAAGCATGAGAGCCAAACTCACACTCATAATGAGTAGAGTAGTTCTGCGAACTTCTTTATACATCGACTGAAGGGAAAACCCGGAGATGAGAAACCCGAGCGCTACCTCTTGCCCTGCGAGATCATACCCGGTAATAGGGGAGATCACATGAACCTTATCTGCTCGTGGATATACCTCTGTTTTTTTCGGTGTATGGTCAAAAAGGACTGAGGCACGAAGGGCGTCCTCAGGATTAAAGAGGATGTGGGGCGTAGTGGATTGAGCAGTGTTCACCATGACCACGTAGGAGAGATCCCCGTGGAGAGAGAGTTCCTTTACCACCCCCTCGTAGGAACCGTTGTCAGGTGAGGCGGTGTACACCCCTATCTGTCCTAGGGTGAGGGCGGCCCGTTCATTGAGCTGAGAGAGTAGTTTTTGCTTTTCTTGCAACGAGAGTGATTTTAAACTTCGTGAGAGAAATACGCACACCACCAAGAAGAGAAGCAGTACCACCACAGAGTTAAAGAGGATGATAAGTACCCTTACCGGAATTCTGTTAAGGAGCGTGGAGAAAGGTCGCATGGGAATCTTTACCTTCTTCGTATGCTGTTTCTCGCGTGAGTGGGAACAGGGTTTTTACGTTACCTATCGAGTAGGGCTCACCACTTCACACACCCTCATTCTCTCGTGCTTCATCATTTTCTCGACATTGAGGAGGGTGAGAGGTTTTTCTTTAGTAAGCACCTCTCCCTCAATACATTCTTCTCTGATTCCTTTTAGGGTGGTGAGCGGGGAAACGATTTGTTTCACCCCCACATCCACAATATGCTCTACCTTATTGACTACGAGCCCTGCGGTCTCACCGTCAACCTCTATCACAATAGCCATGACTGAGGGGGAGGGTGAACCTCTTTCTACTCCGAGGAATTGGCAGAGGTCAATGAGGGTGAGAATGGTTCCCCTCAGGTTAATGATACCAGCAAAGTGAACAGGGGTGCAGGGTAGTACGTTGATGGTGCTGACAGTAATAATTTCGAGTGCGTGGCGTATGCGAATACAGTATGTTTCATTTCCCAGCGCAAAGGTGAGTATCCTCACCTTCTCTTCTGGTGTCCTCTCATTGATCCTTTTACTTAAGTATTCTGCTCTCTGTTTGAAAAGTGCGGTCTTCTCTGCTGGTGGCACTTTGAAGAGGGAGTGGAGATCTTCCTCGAGTTGTTTAAGACGCTCAAGCACCCTTTCTCGTAACTCATGGGAGCGCCGCTCATTGAACTGGTAGCACTCACATTTCTTACAGCTGTCAATCTTCGAGGTGATCGTCTCAGGGGTCTTACCTGCGAGTGTTCCTGAGATGTAGTAGCAGGCATTGGTGCTATCATTGAGGTACATGGGACAAAGCATCTGGTTACACCCTTTGAGTTTCCAACAGTGGGCTACTCGTACTGATTTCTGAGATTCACCAGTGCGTGGCTCGGTATTCATAAGAGTTCTCCCCCACCGTGCTCCTCACCCGAGGTGGACGTAAGGAAGCACGAGAAAGGTATGGTTCCTCGAATAGGTTACCTATTTATATCGTCACTTTGGGGGGGAAACTAAAGAACTTATGGAGAAGCGGTGGTGATTTTTTGGAGGGCATCAATGTCTTTCTTACTGAGCAACTTTTCCGGTTCCAGAAGGATAAAAAGACCTTTCTCGGTGCGGCCCCACCCTGCAATGTACTCCTGGGCAATTCCTTTGATCACCTCAGGGGAACTAGAAATTTCATGAGAGGGAAATTCTGTTACAAACGATCCCGCATCGACGATCAACCCGGCAGCGAGAGTGGCAACTTTCACTACCACCACTGCGTCGTCCAGCTCATAGGGCCTAGTTGCTAATCCCAACCGCACCTTGAGATCGATGATGGGGAGTATGGTACCTCGGAGATCAATCACTCCCTTGATAAAGGGCAGGGTAGCTCCAATCTGGGTAAGTTCAGGCAGTGGGATCAGTTCCTCAACGATGGAGATATCGAGGGCATAGAGCTGATTGTTTAAGGGGAAAATAAGTAAATTGACTGTGGAGGGCTGCTTTGCTTCATCCTGTGTCATAGATAACTGCCTCAGGTGGTAGGTAAGTACTTACTACACTAGTAGCAGAAAAAGGTAGATAACTCAAGAAATTTATCGTCGGTCTTTGAAGTGCGGTATCAGTTACTATCTATTTTATTGACAATTAGCTAGTGAGCATATAACTTACCGTTACCTACTTAGGGAGTTACGTACCTTATGTCTATACTAACAACGAGGCTGCGGTGGTTACCCTGGGGTATGTTACTGGTGTGGCTTGGTTCTTTGGTCACGCTCTCTTATGCTGCGGGTGAAGAGTGGGGGCCGTGGGGGGGTGATCGTCGCTATACCCAGGAGGTTACCACAGCGCGTTCTCTCCGGCACTCCTCACACCCGGTTTTCACCATCACCACCCTTCCCTTAAGCCTCCTCATCACCTTCTTTCAGGAAATTATCTCGCCGGTTGATGGTGCAACCTGTGATTTCTATCCTACCTGTTCTGCCTATGCGAAACAGGCATTAAAAAAGCATGGGCTCTTGCTAGGGCTCGCGATGGCCAGTGAGAGGATTACCCGTGACCATGCTCCCCACGGCTATGAGCTCATCCACAAGTTCGGCAGGGATTATCTCTATGATCCAGTTGAGCATAATGATTTTTGGTTCCGCACCACGGAAGGTAAGGTGAGGTGAACTCTCTCCTTTTTTTACTAACAACCCGGGTTTTGCTCACCCTCTGGTTACTCAACCTTTTTCCTTTGGTATCGATGGGGTGGTCAGGTGAGGCAGGTGGATACCGTGATGCTGCTTCCCTGAAGGGATTTGCTGACACTCTTTTCCTTGAGGGTCACTACTATCCTGCCATGATGGAGTATGAGAGGTTTTGCTATTTCCACCCCCACCACCCTGAGAAGCCACGGGCACAATTTAATAGTGCACGAGCGATGAAGATAACGGGGGACTATCCGTCTGCCCTCGCCATTTTTACTGCGCTTGCTTTTGACAGCCAGAATGGTGCGCTTACGATAGAGGCATCTTTTGAGCGGGCTGAGGTGTTGTTTTTAATGGAGGAGTACCCTTCTGCACTTACCCAGTATGAAGCGTTTCTCACTGGTTATCCAGATCACCCGTTAGCCGAGCGTGCTCGCAGTGCCATCAAGAAACTATACCAGGTAACTCACTGACATTACCTGTAGGTTTTTAAGTCATAGGAGCTTGACACTATCCACAATGAAGAAGTTTTTATGCGTTAGTCTTATTACCGTTGGATTACTGGTGCTGGTGGGCACTCCAGTTGCCTGCGCCCAGGAGGAGGAAGAGAAGACGCTTCTGGGTTTTGCAGACTACCTGTTTGAAAAGGGCCACTACTACCAGGCGGTCACGGAGTATGAGCGTTTTATCTACTTTAATCCTCACCACCCCTCGGTCTCTCACGCACGGCTAAAGATTGCCTACTGTTATAAGAAGGGGGAACAGTATGAGCGTGCCATCGAGTTGTTCCGTAATCTGGTGGACGAGTATCGTGGAGAGGAGGTGGGAAAAGAAGCTGCCTACCAGGTGGGCGAGTGCTACAGTGCGCGTGGCGAGGATGAGGTCGCCGTAATTGAGTTTAAAAACTTTATTGCAGACTATCCCCACCACCCCTTGGCGGAAAAGGCCCGATGGGAAATGGCGTGGGCCTATATCTCACTGGAAGACTATCCTTCCGCCCGCCAGCAACTTCTCCTCTTTGAAGCACAGAGTATCTACCGAGCACCTTCTCAGGAATTAAGCGATGCCCTCACTGAGCTCCCCCACCTCTCCCACAAATCACCACTGGTCGCGGGCCTTCTGGCGGCGGTGATTCCAGGAGCGGGCCACTTCTACATGGGCAGGAAGAAACAAGCGCTCTTTTCTTTTATCACCAATGCCTTGCTCTTCTATGGTACGTATGAGGCCTTCGGTAGGGAGCTCTACACCGCGGGTGGCTTCCTCTCATTTTTTAGCCTCAACTACTATAGCGGTAATATCTTTGGGGCATTAAATGAAGCCCACAAATTTAACAAGGGGGTCCGGGAGGAGTATTTGAAGGGGTACCGAAAGAAGTACCACCTCTCCCTCAATCTCAAAGGGGGAAGAGAGGGAGCGATGGTGGGAGTGGCCTTGCACTTTTAAATTTCCTGTTTCGCGTTCCGCGTTGCGTGTTACGGGTTACGGGTTCTGTTTTTTACTCATGGTTTTTTAACTTGCAACCAGCAACACGCAGATTTAATGGTCTTTGACCACTTCCCCCCGCTCGTTGAGGGTTGTTACTTTACATCCTTCGGGTGGGGTGAACTGAAAGGTCGCCTCGGGCATGGATTCATTGAGCTTGATGTTTCTTAGTACTAGCTGCCTGATCACTTTTCCCTTATCGGTGTGGAGGATGGTGTCTACCTTACGAGGCAACCAGATACCAGGTATAATTTCCAGAAAATTTTCATTCTCTGTTTCACTCACCAGCTTACCATCTTCTCCGTAGAGCCCCCTCTTCACTATGGTTTCTCTCTCCCGATCTATCCATAAGAGCAGTTTCACCTGGCTGGCAGTATCCCCTTGGGGTTTACACTGGACAAGGTAACAGGTTCGTCCTTTAACTGTTTCCTCTCTCAGCAATTGCAGGCGGTCTCCAAATTGTGAACTGATGGAAAGTCCCCACCCCTCTATCTCATAGGGTCTGAGCAGGTACCCGATGAGTACCATTTTCGCTTTCTCTTCTAAGCCTTTAATCTTTCTCCTCACTATTTTCTTCTCTTCAACAAAGTGCTGCCAGGCATCGTCCTGAGTGATGATCAGGGTAACCTTTTTAGGGAGGGTGATTTCAATCCTGGTAAAAAGAGGGGTATGGAAGGAATATCTCCACTCTTCCCGTGACTCCACCAGCTCACCCCGATAGTGGAATCGACTCACATCAACCTGATAGTTTTCTATCTTGGCGTAATTGTACTCCATTTTTGCGATGAGATTCTGAGCAGACATCTCGGCTGAAATACTTCCTCCTTGCCATAGGAGCACAACTATGAAGATGAGGCATGCTGCGCTCTTTTGTAACCATTGAAGGGTGCTCTCTTGGTTCATGGTGGGTAACCTCCTCCACCGTGGTGAAAGGGAAGGTAAGAAAAAGGCCCTCCTTTTTACGAGAGGGCCTTTACTGAAGCAAACTTAGCAAGGAGTTACTTGAGTGGTTTCTTTGTCTTTACCGCCACTCCTTTTGCCGTGCTCACGCCAAATCCGCACACATAGGGAACGTACCCCATATAGCAGGGTTGAATGATGGGAGATTCAAAATCTACATTGATTACTGCATTGGCACCTACCGCTTTGGCTTCCTCTGCGAGTGATTTACAGAGCGCTTCATCCAGATTGGTGGGCTCAATATCAGCGAAGATTTTGAACCCAATCTTAGCCACATTAATAGCTGCCACAGGCGTATAAGGTGTTTCGATATCCCCATTGGTCATCCAGATATCATCGGGGAGCATGCACTTGTCGGAAGCAGCACACCCTATGAGCACTACAAACGCACAAAAAACAAGTCCTAACTTTTTCACTCAGATCACCTCCTCTCCCTCTAAGATCGAAATGAAGTCTACTACCTACTCCACTACTTCTCCATGTTTTTCCAAATGACCATATAATTATGGTAAAACAAATTTTTGTCAAGTAAAAAGTAGAAAAGTAGTACTATTTTTACTCACCTACTCTACCCACTATCTCTCTAAAGATGAATGATTAAGCTGGGAATTTGCCTGCTTGAGAATCCTGCTTTCAGGATTTTTTTTGAGCGCCTCATCCAGCTCCTTTTTCGCTTTCTCACTAGTGCCTCGTTCCTTCACGTAACAGGCGTCCATCGTTTTCGCATGGTAGTAGCAGCGTAGTGCCTTAAAATAGTTACCCTGTTTGAAATGAACGACGCCCAGATTATACATCGCCTTGACGTGAGAGGGGTTATGTTCTAAGGCTTTCTCAAAATAGTATCTCGATTCCTCGTACTGTCCACGTGTAAGACACAGTGCACCCAGATTATTGTAAGCGGTCGCATAGGTGGGGTCGAGGTGTAGGGCGGCAGCATAGTATTTTTCTGCCAGCTCATAGTCTCCCCTGCGATGGTAGCAGAATCCGAGACTGTTGTGGAATCTCGCATTGTGAGGTTCTTTCTCTACAAGGAGCTGGAAGACAGCTACCTGCTCATCTTCTGGGAGTTGATCTATCTCTGCGAAGATTACCTCTCCCTGAGCCCTCAGAGGGACAAGCGTGAAGCAACCAAAGAGTATCCAGGTGAGTAGACAACATCTGCTCAATGGTTTTTCCTGTGGTAGTTATGGTGTTGGTGGTTGCTATACCTTGTGTTCATATGGTTAGAGATGAGGTCAAAAGCAATGAGTCGGCTCACCCTATCATAGCCACTCTGTATTATCAAGGTTTTTATACCAGGGGTGAGTGAGAGGTAGCATTCGTTTCTCACCTGTGTGGTAGGGGAGGTATGAGTCGCTGGTAAAAAGCAGTTGCGCATCTCAGCTAATGATGTTAGTTTCTTACCTATAAAACTCTGAGAATTTACCAGCCTCGGGCTGGTTAATCTCTTGAGAATTCTCTCATAAAGGTTCCTTCTCCTTTCGAGGGGAGAAGGTCAGGATGAGGGGTGGTAAAGATTCAACGCCCCCTCACCTCAATCCTCTCCCCGAAGAGGAGAGGAAGCAGATGGTCAGGATAGTTGTAAAATGTATTAAAATTTCAAATATCTTTAGCTAGTGTCTGAACGAAAACCCTCACCCATTACATCAGCTGTCATTTCGAAAGAGCGAAGCGACTGAGAAATCTCAAGCAAATTCATAGATTTCTCCCGGAGTTTACCCTGAGCAAAACCGAAGGGGTCGAAATGACAATAGGGCCAAAACAGGGGTTTTCGTTCAGACACTAGCTAGATCTTAGACTTGAACCCTCGAATCCTTAAAACCCTCGTAAGTAATCAAATGGAAAAGATTCTAAAAAAGAAACTCGAGCAACTACAGCACATTTTGAAAGATATGAAAAGCGTGCTGGTGGCATACTCAGGAGGGGTGGATAGTACCCTGTTACTCAAAGTAGCCAAGGATACCCTGGGCGACCGAGTGCTGGCAGTAACCGCAACCTCTCCTACCTTTCCCTCACGAGAACAGCGTGCGGCGCGAAGGCTGGCGAGGGCACTCAAGGTAACGCACCACTGTATCAAAACCCACGAATGGGAGGGTGAAGATTTTATTCGAAACACGCCTCGCCGCTGCTACTATTGTAAGAAAGAACTTTTCTCCGGTTTACAATCTATGGCCTTAGATAAGGGGTGTCGATTTGTAGTGGAAGCCTCCAACCGGGATGATGAGAAAGACTTCCGACCAGGATTGAGAGCACTGAAAGAGCTCGGCATTAGAAGCCCTCTCCGAGAAGCTGGTTTCAGTAAAACAGAGATTCGGCAGCTCTCAAAGAAGCTTGGTCTTTCCACCTTTGATAAGCCAGCTGCTGCCTGTCTTGCCTCACGCATTCCCTATGGTGAACCAATAGACAGGGAAAAGCTGCGTGTGGTGGAGCAGGCCGAAGAGTACCTCCACTCCCTCACCTTCGCTCAGTGCAGGGTGAGACACCACGGCGCGATAGCCCGGATTGAAGTTGAGCCAGGAGAGGTATACCGCTTACTACGCCATAGGAGGATAAGAGACGCAGTGGTAGCGCGGTTTAAGAAACTTGGTTTTACCTACATTACCGTGGATGTGGAGGGGTATCGATCAGGAAGTATGAATGAGGTGCTTCCACCCGCAGGAGATACCCTTATTGTGTGTGATTTTGATGGGACGGTTAATACGGTTGACAGTGGCCATATGCTCTTACGAAAGTTTGCCACCTCAGGGTGGAGTGTCCTCAATAGAAAGTTGAATGAGGGCAAGATCGGGTCCAGGGAATTTTATGAGCGGATTGCACCCCTGATCAGGGGAACCAGAGAAGAGATGGAACGCTTCATCATCGCCCACTCCCGGATCGATCCCCATTTCTCTGAGTTCCTTACGTTTTGTAGGCAACGACGGTGGGTAGTGAAGATTGTCAGTGACGGATTTGATTTTTACATAGGTGCGCTCTTGAGGCACTACCGTGCGGGAGCGATAGAAACCTTTGCTAACCACGCTACCTTCACATCCCCGCGGGGGATTCGATTCACTTTCCCTCACCGCAACCCGGAGTGTGGTAGCTGTGGAAATTGTAAGCTACGCCTCTTACAGGACGCAGCTGATTCATTTCACACCATTGTGTATGTGGGCGACGGTATATCCGACCGCTGTGCAGTCAAGGAAGCAGATCTGGTGTTTGCAAAAAAGGCGCTCCGTAGCTTTTGCGTTCGTAAAGGGTTAGCATATCGCGCGTTCAGGAATTTTAAAGATATTCAACGGAATCTCTCATCGTTGCTCGTCTAGGGAAGTAAGGAGGCGGCAGAGAAGGGTAACAGGGTGGTGGTACGTACCCCCTAAAAGAGAGGCTCAACATCTCGCATGAAGGCATTGAGAAGATTGTTGAGTTCATTTCGTATCTCCTCAGTAAAGATTTCCTCTTCGGCATAGTGGAGGAGTGCGTTGAGTTCAGCATCAACTGCTGCTGAGGGTTCGGGGGTTGGGAACCCCCTCTGCTCATTTACGGCAAAGACATCCACCGGTAGCTGGGCTATCCTTGTACCCAGGGACTCTGAGAGGTCCCTCAACTCATTTCTCAGCTTAGGGTGAGAGAACTTCTCGCCCAGCAATGAGCGGAGGCGGGGTTCATATTCCTTCGCACAATGAGTGTAGAAAGACGCAACCTTTTCTCTGGAGGATAAGGGATTTTTCTGGCTGAGAGAGAACCCTGGTGCGGATGTGTCTGTTTTTCTCTGCCCTACTAGCAGGAAAAAGACCTTAACCCACTCCCACTGGTGATCATGGTTATCCTCTCCCGATGCGTATAGGTAGAGGCCTGGTACGCCATTCTCCTCCCACTCATTGTTGTTAGTGTCTTCACCTCTCACCGTTAAAATAAGGTTGGTGATCACCCACCGGAGATTGTTGGTGTCGGCACCAAACTTCGTAGGCCAGGGTTGCAGGGTAGTGATGGCTGCGGACATTATGTCACCAGTTTCATAGCTAAATTCCATAGTATAAATATAAGGCAGGAGAAAGAGGCTGGAGATACTCACCCGTGACCACGAAACGTCTAAGTCAGGATCTGCTCCCATCGAGATCGTGATCGAAAACCCAATAGTAGATTCCTCAAGGAGGTCCACCTCGGTCCACCTCTCACTCTCACCATTATATCCACCATAGAGAGGGCTGGCGGAGGCATCATGGGTGAGAAGCGCTACCAGCGCGGTCACTCCCAGCATACCTATCCATTTAGTAATCTTCCTTTTCTGTTTCATGGTCTGCTACCTTGCCCTGAATCCTTTTGAGATTACTACTATACCTGATTCAGTTACCGTAAAGTTTTTTGCATCTGCTCTGTGATCATAGCCGATATACATCCCCGCAGGAACTTCAGATTCCTTGTCGATAATGGTTCTTTTAATATGTGCATTCTCTTTTACCCGTGCTCCCTCCAGCACAATCGAGTCTTCTACCACTGCAGACTTCTCAATCCTCACGTTAGGAGACAAAAGAGACCTTTTCACCTCTCCCCCACTGATGACACACCCTCCCGAGAGGATAGCTTCCATCACTGCTCCGCTGTTGTGTACCCCCCTCCCGTCAGATATGGTTTTAGCAGGAGGGAGAGGAGGATGGTAGGTATGAATGGGCCACTCGGGATCGTAGAGGTCAAGGAGAGGAGACTCAGACACCAAGTCTATATTGGATTCAAAATAGGCCTCAATAGTTCCCACATCTCGCCAATAGTGAGGTTCACCTCGTTCATTCTTAAAGAGGTAGGCGTATACCTGGTGTTTACCCACCATTTCGGGAACGATATTTTTCCCGAAGTCATGGGCGGTATCCCTTTTTGCATCTTCGATCAATTTCCTCACCACAATTTCAGTGTTGAAAATGTAAATTCCCATTGAGGCGAGAATCTTGTCTGGTGACCGGACCAGGGTTTTAGGTTCCGTAGGTTTCTCCTGAAACCCCACGATGCTACTCTCGCTATCGATTTCTATTACACCGAACTCCGGGGATAATTTCTTATCCATTTCTACCGTTGCCACGGTGACGTCAGCATGCTTATCGAGGTGAAATTTGATCATCTCCCGATAGTCCATTTTATAGACGTGGTCCCCAGAGAGGATGAGGAGTAATTCCGGCAGTTCCTTCTGCAAGAGGTAAATATTTTGATAGATGGCATCAGCAGTTCCCCGGTACCATTGCTCATTAATTCGCTGTTGGGCGGGTACCACCGTAATAAATTCTCCCAGGGTGCTGCTTAAAATATTCCACCCTAATTGGATGTGTCTGCTTAGGGAGAGCGATTTGTATTGCGAGAGGACGTAAATTTTTCTGAGGTTGGAGTTGATGCAATTGCTTAAGGTGAAGTCGATAATACGGTAGATAGCACCAAAAGGAACCGCAGGTTTTGTCCTGTCTCTGGTGAGTGGGTAGAGGCGCTCTCCTTTCCCACCCGCTAAAATGAAGGCAAGTATCTTATTCACCTTTCAGCCTTTTTCTTATCCAGGAGCTCCCGTATCTTTCTTTTTAATTCTGTTAAATCGGAAGATTTGACTACGAAATCATCTGCCGCCCAGCTCATAAAGTCATCTTTATAGCTGGAGTAGGCGCTGTGGATGATTACGGGGATGCCTTTTTCTTTTCCAATTATTTTCCCGAGCGCTTCGAGGCCATTCATTATCGGCATGCGTATGTCAAGTACAATCAAATCAGGTACGCTCTCTGATAGTCTTTCAAGCGCTTCCTTCCCATTACCTGCGAGGATAACCTGGTATCCCTCTTCACTCAATTCTTCCTGGTAGAGCAACCTTTGATGTTCTTCATCATCAACAATAAGTAACGTTTCCACTACGCACATCCTTAATGAACGCGGTTAATTATAGTGGTGAGAGACAGTACGTGAGCTACCACCACTGTGGAGGAACTAGGTGACTAAAGAATAGTCACCAGATAAAATTTTTATACTATATTTGAGGACTTAAATCAAGAAGACTTTTTAGGAAGGGGGGGTATCCCTTTTTACCACAGGCGCTCTGATACAATTGTAGGTACTGCCTTGCGGAATTTTCCCAGCTAAAGTCCAATGCCATTCCTTTCTTAACCAACCTGAGCCAGGCATCTTTCTGTTCGTAGACCTTGAGGGCAGCTTTAATTTTGTCTAGGAATTGGTGAGGTGTGTACTTATTGAATTTGAAACCATTACCGCTCTCGGTGCGAGGAGTATAATCTTCTATCGTGTCATCAAGTCCCCCGGTCGCCCTCACTATGGGAATCGTGCCATACTTAAGACTGTAGATCTGGTTCAGACCGCAGGGTTCGTATTGAGAGGGCATGAGAAACATATCAGATCCTGCCTCAATCTTATGAGCAAGTGCATTATCATATCCCAGCCTGATTCCTGCCTTCTTAGGATACCGTTGAGCGATACCTTCAAAAAACTCGTGGTACTTTGGCTCACCGGCACCAAGCAGGACAAAGCCTACCTCCATCTTCATCAGCTTGTCCATGATCGCCGCCAGTAAATCAAACCCCTTTTGATCAGCCAACCGCGAGATCATCCCCAGGAGGGGAAGGTTTTTGAGCGACGTGGGTAAGCCGAAGTGCGCGATGAGATCAGCCTTGCACTTTGATTTGCCTGAAAGGTCATCTGCGCTATAGGGGGAAGCTATGAACGTATCTTTTTCGGGGCTCCAGGCACCATAGTCTACACCATTAATGATACCGAAAAGGTCTTCTCTGCGAACGCTGAGAATTCCCTCCATGCCGCACCCATACTCTGGCGTTTGAATCTCACGGCTGTAACCCTGGCTCACCGTAGTTATGATATCTGAGTATACAATTCCTGCTTTTAAAAAACTTACCTTTCCCCAGAATTCAAGCCCCTCGGGTATAAACGTCTCCTGAGGAAGACCGGTGAGGGTGAGACACTCCTGGGAAAAGTTTCCCTGGTAGGCAAGATTGTGGATAGTAAAGATGGAAGCAGTATGTGCATAGAAAGGGTCATTTCGATAGAGGGTTTTAAGGTAGGCAGGAATGAGACCAGATTGCCAGTCATTACAGTGAATCACCTGTGGTTGGAATCCCATCTGCTTGCAGAGGGTGAGGACGGCGAGTGCAAAAAAGATGAATCGCTTTCCATTATCAGGATAATCACCGGAGGGGGTACTGTAGAGGTAGTCGCGATGGTAATACTGATCTTGTTCAATTAAGTAGGTAGGGATTTCCCCATGTAAAAGAGAGGTGGCTATAGATCCCTTGACTTCCTTATCACCCATGGTGATGGTGAGGTCATGAGACGTCTTTTTGAAGGGACATCCTGACTCCTTCACCATCTTATAGAGTGGGGTTACCACTCTGACATCGCACCCAAGGTGTTTGAGTGCCATGGGCAGTGAACCGCTCACGTCGGCTAAACCACCGGTTTTGGAAAAAGGAGCAACCTCAGAAGAAACAAGCACTACTCTCATGGCATCTTTCATAATCTCCTCATCTTACCATTACTTGTGTGTATGCTCAACTATGCTGGGTAGCAATTTTTTACGCGCTCTCCGGTGAAAAGGGCTTTTCTCTTAAAATGAGTGTACTATTGAACACAAGAGAAACCGTTTCAGGCAAATCTTATGAACCCATGGAGAGAAAAAGTACCATACTACAGGAGAGCGGGGGCAGGAATCAAGAAAAATCACATTTTATATCTGAAATCATCTGGATCGAGTTTCTCTAACCAATCCATAAAATCCTGGGTCTTGTCACCTCCCTTAGTGTTTTCAAGACGTCCCGCTTGTTTGATAACTTCCTCGGCAACATAGATAGGGATACCCACTCTTAAGGCAACCGCAATGGCGTCACTGGGACGTGAGTCTATTTCTACCGCTCCCTGCTTGGTGTCGAGGTGAATCAGTGCATAGAAAGTATTATCTTTCAGTTCCGTCACCACAATTTTGGTGACCACTGCCTCAAGACCTTTGATAATATTTAAAATCAAATCGTGGGTCATAGGACGGGCAGTGGCAATTTTGCGCAGTTCCATGGCAATGGCGTTTGCCTCAAAAATACCAATCCAGATGGGCAAAATTCGTTCTCCATTCATTTCTTCAAGAAACACCATAGCCCCGCTCTTGGAGAGATCAAAGGCTAAGTTCTTTACTTTCATTTCTATGAGCATATCGTTCACCTTTCTCCGCGGTATCTCTACCACCTTAGCATGTAGAGATCCTTGGTTTAAGGAACTACTAGTGCCTTTCCTGCCTTGATATCGTCTGCTCTTTTAAGGTTATTGAGCTTTATCAGTTCATCCACCGTGGTGTTATACTGTTGGGCTATCTGCCACAGTGTTTCATTCGGTTTCACCAGGTGCACCTCGCCCTTTTCCCTTGGGGAAGGAGGCGCTTGGACGGTCATCGCATCTCTTTTGGTGAGCATTTCGGTAAAGCTAAAGCTCTCTTGTGCGATAGCTTGTGCGAGGCTTAATTGAAAGGATTTGCTCTTGAGCAATTTTGCGTCGGTGGGGTTGGTGATAAACCCCGTTTCTATGAGAATAGAAGGTATCTCAGTTGCTTTGAGCACCGCAAATCCTGCCTGTTTCGGTTGCTTAAATTTAACTTCGTTGAAGTTTCCCAGAGCGGTGAGTACCATTCCCCCTAAACGAAGACTGTCATTAATGGTTTGGGTTTGTACTAAATCAATGAGTATGGAATCGAGGTCTTTGTTGCTCGCATAGGAAACCCCCCCGATGAAGTCAGAGGCGTTCTCTCTCTCGGCGAGCAGTTTCGCAGCCTCATCACTGGCTCCTTTGGTGGATAAACAGTAGACCGAAGCCCCCCGAACTTTTTTATTAAAATTTGCATCCGTGTGCACACTGACAAAAAGGTGTGCACCATACTCGCGTGCTATCTCTACCCTCTTTCGGAGGGGAACGAAGTAATCACCTTCCCTGGTTACAAAAGCCTTAAAACCTTCCCTCTGGTTGATAGCATTTTTCAAACTTGTAGCCAGAGAGAGTACCACATCCTTCTCATAGATACCTCTCGCACCAATGGCACCTGTGTCATCGCCTCCATGACCGGGGTCGATTACTATGATCTTGCGGGTTTTACTCCGCTGCTGGAGCCGTGACTCTTTTTCCTTTTCCGCAAGGTCAGCTCTCAATAGATCGATTACCAAACGGTAGGGTTTATCCAGGTATTTATTGAGGGTAAAAATACTTGATTCTGTCTGTGTTACCAGATCAATGACCAGGCGTACCGTCTCCCGGTTAAGCTGACCGACTCTAATGCGATGGACAATAGAATCACCTACCTCCAGCTTTTGGGTAGTAAGCGAGCTGAGTGCGCCTTGTAGGTCAACTACTAATCGAGCAGGGTCGGTGAGCTCAAAATTTTGGTAGGCAATCGGTTGATCACTGTCAACCACAATGCGGGTATGGTCAGGTGCTGACCAGTATCTTACCTCGGTGACGCGTAACAGTGCACTTTCAGAGGCGGAAACCACTGCGAGTAAAAAGGCTACTACCCCAATGATGATGAAGCTATTTCTTGCCACTATCTTACTACTTATTTTATTGAGAATTAATTTT
>CAYYOQ010000025.1:0-14852 GCA_964473235.1 uncultured Thermodesulfobacteriota bacterium
AATGGTGACAAATCCCAGCTCAGGATCTTTTACTTCTCGGAGGATGAGCTGAGATATCTCCTCTTTGAGCAGGATTGAGACGCGGTCTGATCGTTGATAACTGTAGCGCATCTACGTAGGATATTTTTTAAAGAAGGTTACACCCGTTATACGTTGAGCAGTTCTATCTCAGATCTGATAATTTCAGCGCTGTTGAGTGCTTCGATGAACCCAATCACTTTATCTAGAGATGAATTGATAAATCTCTTGTCATTGCCCACGATACAGAAGCCTATCTGGGCACTCTGCCACAGGTCATGGTTCCCGACTTCAGCGATGGACACATTGAAGGTGTGTTTCACCCGTTCAAGGATCTTTTTAAGAATTCGACGCTTATCCTTAAGAGAACTATTCTCTCTAATAAGTAAATCTAACTGGCATACTCCAATAACCATAGATGCTCAGTATGAAAAAACATTGCAACAGCAGCGCGGAGAGGAACAGTGATGAGCGTTACTACAGTTTGGTCGCTATTTCTTCAGTAAGATAGGACTCTATAATGTCCCCGACCTCTAGTGCATCAAATCCCTCTATCCCAATACCACACTCATATCCTGATTCAACCTCTCGCACATCATCTTTGAACCTTTTCAGAGAGGAGAATTTACCCTGGTGGATTTGGGAACCATTCCTCAGCACACGGGCAGTACTGTTTCTTATAATTTTACCCTCGAGTACCATGCTCCCCCCCACAGTACCGATCTTAGAAACATGAAATAGTTGCTTCAGTTCGGCCCTCCCACACAATTTTTCTACGAGCGTGGGGGCGAGAAGACCTTCCAGAGCCATGGTGACATCGGAAATCACCTCATAGATGATATTATAGAATCGTATGTCCACTTTTTCTTGCTCGGCCAGTTGCTTGGCTTTCGCATCAGGTTTCACGCCAAAACCGATAATGATAGCCTGAGAGGCAGAAGCAAGCATTACATCAGACTGGCTAATGGAACCAACTGCACTGTGGATAATAGTAATCTTAACGTTTTTATTTCCCAACTCCTGCAAGGATTGTGAGAGTACCTCAAGTGATCCGTGGACGTCGGCTTTAATGATGACCGTGAGCTCTTTAATGGTGCCTTCTTGTATCTGATTATACAACCCCTCAAGGGTTACCTTGCTCGTTTCAGTAAGCTCTTTTTCGCGCTTCTTTTGCTGGAAGTAGGTCACTGCCTGTCTGGCTTTCCTTTCTTCATCAACGACGGTGAACGCATCACCTGCTTGAGGTACTCCCGAAAGCCCTAGCACCTGTACTGGTGTAGAAGGACCTGTCTGAGAGAGCTTGTTACCCGCATCATCGATGAGCATGCGTGCCTTGCCATAGTGCACACCTGCAATAAACATATCTCCCAGAGTGAGCGTTCCCTCCTGAACCAAGATGGTGGCAACAGGACCGTGGTTTTTATCTAGTTTAGCTTCGATGACTGTCCCCTTAGCGGGCTTATGAGGGTTAACTTTCAGTTCTAGCATCTCAGCCTGGAGGAGGATGATTTCGAGAAGATTTTCAATACCCTTTTTGAACTTGGCAGAGATTTCCGCGTAGAGCGTATCACCCCCCCAGCTCTCAGGCATAATTCCATACTCTGCGAGTGATTGGATAATCTTTTCAGGATTAGCATTAGGTTTATCAATTTTATTAATGGCAACAATAATAGGTACCTGCGCTGCCTTTGCGTGATCTATTGCCTCTATAGTTTGAGGCATCACCCCCTCATCTGCTGCTACCACCAGCACCACAATGTCAGTTGCCTTTGCTCCTCGAGCGCGCATGGTGGTGAATGCTTCGTGGCCAGGGGTATCAATAAACACAATATCACCTCTGTCAGACTTCACATGGTATGCCCCAATGTGCTGAGTAATGCCGCCCGCTTCTTGCTCTATGATATTACTTTGTCGAATCGCATCAAGCAGGGATGTCTTGCCATGATCGATATGTCCCATCACCGTGACGATGGGGGCACGGGGGAGTAATGTTTCAGGTGAATCTTTCTTTTTTTCGCGCAGTATTTGTTCTGCTTCTATGGGGACGCACTCTATTGCGTAACCGAATTCGTGTGCGGCGAGGGAGGCCGCATCAAGGTCAATAGTTTCGTTCATGGTAGCCCTTACCCCAAGATTCATAAGTTTTTTAATTACCTCTCCTACTTTGATACTCATCCTTTTTGCCAGTTGGCCAACGGTGATCTCTCCCACTACTTTGATTTTTCTCTTTATAGCTTTGGGTGTGGTGATTTCAGTTCTTTTGGGTTTGACCAGTGCGAGGGCCTTTTTCTTGCGAAGAGGCGATGGCTTATAAATCCTTGATCTCTCCTCTTGGGGCTCCGCGTCTTCTCGGAAATCTTTTGAAGAAATGGAGGTGAGCTTTCTGGTAGGGATTCCTGCATCGACGGTAAATCGTTCTCTCTGAATCTTTCTTTTTTTTATTCCCCTCTGTACCTCTTCTTCTTCTTCAGCAATGACTGCCTTTTTAGAGATAATCTTAACTTCTTTTTCAGGTTCTTTCTCCGGTTTCTTCTCTGCTCGTTTTTCAACTTGCCTCTCAGCTTCTTGTGCCGCGGAGAGCGTTTCTATGGATTCAGAAGGAGGTGGTGAGGAAGGAGTTTCACCCACTACCTGGGGTAGCATTTCCGCCGCAAGTGGAGGAAGCACTGCTTCTTTTAACTCCTCAACAGTTTCTGCTTCAGGTGGTTTTTCGTCTGCCTTTCTCCTGCGCCGGATTAACGTTGGTTTAAGCCTCTCTTCTATGATTTTGTCAGCACTGGGAGGGAAGAGAAAATGTTTTACCCGTTCTACATCATCTTCTGAGAGGGTACTCATGTGGTTTTTTGCGTCGATGCCCAACTTTTTCAGATGGGAAATAAGTTCCTTAGAATTTAAATCTAATTCTTTCGCCAGTTGGTGAACTCTCATAGTTGCCATAGCGTGAGGTTGAGATAAGTGTATACTAGTGGTATCGCAGCACTAGCCTTAAAAAAGGCATGATTACTTACTAATCCCCGGTGGTAGGGGTGAAGGAGCAGTAACTTTTACCGCTTGTTGTTTGATAAAATCCTCAGCTGCTTTCTTCATCGACTCCGCTTTTTTCTCGCCTAATCCAGGTAATTTCATCAGCTCTTCTAAGGATGCCTTGGTAATATCGGTGGCTGTAAAATAGCCTTCATTAAAGAGCAGTTTGGCAGTAGTTTCTCCGACACCAGGAATCTGGATTAGTTGTTTAAAGGCCTTTTCAAAATTTCCCTCAGCTTCTGATTTGCTCTTGATGTCTATTTTCCATCCGGTGAGCTTCACCGCCAATCGAACATTTTGCCCCTTTTTACCGATAGAGAGTGAGGTCTGATCATCAGGCACGACGATTTCCATGGATTTAAGATCTTTGTAAATGATGACTTCAGAGATTTCTGCGGGGGCAAGTGCATTGCAGACAAATTTGGCGATGTCATCGGACCACGGTATAATATCAATTTTTTCACCTTTGAGTTCCTGTACGATGTTTTGCACTCGAGAGCCCTTAGCTCCTACACATGCTCCCACCGGATCAACATCACTCACAGAGGAGGTGACTGCAATTTTGGTCCTGATGCCTGGTTCGCGCGCTACCGCTTTGATAGTGACAATCCTTTCATTAATTTCAGGAACCTCTGTTTTAAACAATTCAGCGATAAATCCAGGGTGGGTTCGGGAAAGTATTATCTGGGGATCTTTGGTTGTCTTTCTGATATCGAGGATGTATGCCTTTATCCTGTCCCGCTGACGATACCGCTCCCTTGGCACTTGTTCTTGCGTAGGCAGAATAGCCTCTGTTTTTCCGATGTTAACGATAATATCTCCTCTATCGAATCGCTGCACGATACCAGTGATCAATTCACCTTTACGATCCTTATAGTTTTGGTAGATATTTTCACGCTCTGCTTCCCGAATATTTTGAATAATCACCTGTTTTGCTGTTTGAGCGGCGATTCTCCCAAAATCTGCCGCGTTTAGTTTTACACCTAGGCTGTCGCCTACTTGTGCATCTGGATCGAGCTTTCGGGACTCTGCTAAGGAGATTTCATTCTTCTGGTTTTTCACTTCTGTCACTACGGTCCTGAACTGGAAGAGTTCAACCTCACCTAATTCATGATTGAAATGTGCCTCAATATCAGCATTGTGACCATAGCGATTCTTTGCTGCCTTTACGAGGGCGGCCTCAAGGGTTTGGACTAATACCTGCTTGTCAATATCTTTATCCTTTCTCACTTCTTCGAGAATGCGGTCGAGTTCCGATATCATAGCAATGTTCCTTAATTGTGTTTTTTCTTTTTAATGTCCGGAAATTGGTAGTGAACATTTGCTTTGGCAATGAGAGGAAGCGGAATATGGATTTCCTCGTTATCTGAGCGCATCATTACCTTTCCGTCTTGATATCCGAGTAGGGTACCTTGAAAATGCCTTTGTTGATTGATGGGTTTAAATGTTTTTATTTTTATAGTTTCTCCCGCGTAGGCAATAAAGTCTTTTTCTTTTTTGAGAGGCCGATTGAGCCCTGGTGAAGATACCTCAAGGATATAGCTATGGGGTATAAGGGCTTTTACCTCTATAAGATCTCCAATGTGCTTACTTATCCGAGAACAATGATCGAGTGTTACCTCACCTTGTTTATCAATATAAAATCTTAAAATCCATCCTTGTGGTTCTCTAAGATACTCAATATCAATAAGCTCTAGACCTTCGGATACAATGAGCGGTTCGGTGAGCGCTCTAATTGATTCTATAAGATTTATGCTCATAGCCACTCACTCAATAAAAAAAGCGGGGAAACCCCACTTTACTTAAACATTAAGTATCATAAAAGATACTACATTGCAAGAAAAAAATGCTTTTAAATAAAGCGTGGAGCGGGCAACGGGCTTCGAACCCGCGACCCCAAGCTTGGGAAGCTTGTACTCTACCAACTGAGCTATGCCCGCTCACTACACTATATAGCTGAGTTATATAGTAAAGTCAATATTTTTATATATTGTTAGGAAAAGAGGTCGGCGTTGCTCTAAAACAATTTTTTACAGAAGTGGTGTTAATTTCATTTTATACTTTACATTACGGAAAATCATGGTATAGATAAAAAAATTTATTATTGAAATGGTTATGGGTGTAGCAGCAAAATTTGTAAAAGGTAGTAAATAGTAAGAGGATACACTGATAAGCGGTAGAAACGAGGCATAGTGGACACGATAAGAAACTTCTCAATTATCGCTCATATTGACCATGGAAAATCTACCCTTTCTGATAGATTACTAGAGTATACCGGGGCGGTAGAATCGCGGAAACTCAGACCACAGTTTTTGGATAAACTGGATCTGGAGAGGGAGAGGGGGATTACTATCAAAGCTCAAACGGTGAGGCTATACTATCCCGCAGAAAATGGAACAACCTACATTCTCAATTTAGTAGACACTCCAGGACATGTGGATTTCACCTATGAGGTTTCACGAAGTTTAGCTGCCTGTGAAGGGGCGCTCCTGTTAGTAGATGCTTCACAAGGAGTAGAGGCACAGACCTTGGCCCACTTCTATATGGCGTTAGATAATAATCTAGAAGTGCTTCCGGTACTCAACAAGATTGATTTGCCTAATGCTGATATAGCCAGGGTTAAACGGGAACTTGAAGAGATAGTAGGACTTAAGTCAGACGATGCACTGCTGGTGAGTGCCAAAGAGGGCTTAGGTATTAAAGAATTATTAGCGTGTATTGTTGAGAGAATCCCCCCACCCCTCGGAGATCCAGATGCACCACTTAAGGCTTTGATTTTTGATAGCTGGTATGATTCCTATCAGGGCGCAGTGGTGTTGGTGAGAATCGTAGATGGGATGATGAGGAAAGGCATGCAGATTCAAGTAATGTCATCAGGGAAGGTTTTTGAGGTGAGTCGGATGGGGTACCTTAGCCCTGAAATGGTGGAAACTGAGCAACTGCGTACAGGGGAGATAGGCTTTGCGATGGCGGGGATGAAAGACATCGCAGAGGTTAAAATCGGCGATACCATAACTGATGCAGCTCGTCCTACTGCCAGTTCCCTTCCTAGATTTAACCCATTGAAACCAATGGTGTTTTGTGGTTTCTACCCTATTGATTCTGGGGACTATGAAAAGGTGAGAGAGGCATTGGAAAAACTCCACTTAAACGATAGCTCTTTCAGCTACGAACCTGAGGTATCTCATGCATTAGGATTTGGTTTCAGGTGTGGATTTTTAGGATTACTCCACATGGAGATTATCAAAGAACGCCTCGAGAGAGAGTATCAGGTAACGCTGGTGATAACCCTTCCCACCGTGGTGTATAAAGTAACCACGACTGATGGTGAGGTGGTGATGGTTGATAATCCGGTTGAGCTTCCACCCCCTCACTGCCTTTCCCAGATTGAGGAGCCTTATGTGCTTACCTCACTACACCTCCCCGGTGAGTATGTAGGAGCGATATTAAAGCTCTGTGAGGAGAGGAGGGGAACACAGCGGAAGATTGAGTACCACAGCGCCCAAAGAGTAGTGATCACCTATGAACTGCCCTTGAGTGAAATTATCATAGATTTTCATGACCGATTGAAATCACTCACGCGGGGATACGCTTCACTCGATTACGAGTTTCTGCACTTTAAATTATCTTCCCTGGTGAAACTGGATATCCTGATCAATGGTGAAGTGGTAGATGCCTTATCGCTCATTGTCCCTCAGGAGAAGGCATATCTTCAGGGGAAAGAGTTATGTAGCAAGATGAGAAAAATTATTCCTCGCCAGCTCTTTGAGGTAGTGATACAGGCAGCGATAGGGAGCAGAATCATCGCGAGAGAAACGGTGAAGCCGTTGAGGAAAAACGTAACCGCCAAGTGCTACGGAGGCGATATCACTCGGAAGAGAAAACTGCTTGAGAAGCAAAAAGAGGGGAAGAAAAAAATGAAGAGAGTAGGGAGGGTAGACATTCCGCAATCGGCATTTTTAGCTTTGATGGAGTTGAAAGGGAAAACCTAGAAGAGTAAGGCAGTGAGTTCACGAGGTTAAAGGGTACAGAATTTAGATGCTGTAGGTTAGGCACAGAGAGGAGAATCGATGAGAAAAAAGGGTGCTCTAAGAGAGAATATAGAAGCCGTTGCGATAGCCATAGTGCTCGCCTTGATTATTAGGACATTGGTGGTGCAAGCGTTTAAGATTCCTTCAGGCTCAATGGAACCTACCTTATTAGTGGGCGATCATATTCTGGTTAATAAGTTCATCTATGGTATCAGAATTTCCTACACCGATATTAAATTCTTTGATTTCAGGAAACCACAGCGGGGTGAGGTGGTTGTGTTCGTCTATCCTAAAGATGAGAGTAAGGATTTTATTAAGAGAGTGGTAGGGGTTGGAGGTGATAAGATTTACATCAAGGATAAACAAATTTATCTCAATGATGGATTGTATAGTGACCCCTACGGAGTGTATGCTGATTACACCATAATTCCGGGGCAGGTTCAGCCAAGGGATAATTATGGTCCCATCGTGGTTCCCCAGGGTTATTTATTTGTGATGGGTGATAACCGTGATCGCAGTGCTGATAGTAGATTTTGGGGGTTCGTAAGTTTAAACAAGGTGAAAGGTAAGGCGTTTCTGATTTACTGGTCATGGGGGGGCTTTATGCGTGATATCAAGTGGAGGAGGATAGGGCAATTAATTCATTGAAAAGACCTTCATCTGAAATCTTACGTGAGTGAACGAGTACTAGATCTAGATAATGTACCTTAGGGATGTGATGAGGTAGGATGAGAGAAAATTCTATTTGACTTTTTCTCACTATAAGGTACTATACTGTAAAGCCTTTAATTTGATCCTGTGAGATTAAAAAGGTTATGATGACCATGAAAAGAGTATCCCCTATATCCCCCTTGCCTGGTGAGGCGAGGGGGATATTTTTAAGGAGCTATAATGGAGAAGAGTAAGGTAACGTTGATCCAAAGTAAGGAAGAGATAGAGAAAGGTTTGAAAAGGATTGCCCATGAGATACTGGAGAAGAACCGGGAGGGAAAAGACCTGGTGCTCATTGGTATTATGAAGCGGGGGGTCACCATTGCCACGAGACTCTCATCCATGATAAAGGAAATCAGCGGATTTGAGATTCCGATAGGGGCGTTGGATATCAACCTCTATCGGGATGACCTTTCAGAAGTGGCTTCACAACCAGTGTTGAGAAAAACTGAGATTCCCTTTTCGGTGAGAGACAAGAGGGTAATTCTGGTTGATGATGTACTCTATACGGGGAGGACGGTCAGGGCAGCGTTGGATGCTATTATAGACTTAGGGCGTCCCTGCGTTATCCAGCTGGCGGTGTTACTTGATCGAGGGCATCGGGAATTACCCATCAGGGCCGATTATGTGGGTAAGAATGTTCCCACCTCTCGAAAGGAGTTGATTGAGGTAAGGCTGGTGGAGGATGATGGTGTTGACGAGGTGATTGTACAGGAGGAAAAACAGTATGCCGCTACAGAGTAAAGATCTTCTCACCATAGAACAATTGAGCGTGGATGAGATTACTCTCATTTTGGACACCGCTGATTCCATGAAAGAAATCTCAACCAGAGACATCAAAAAGGTTCCTACCTTACGGGGGAAGACCATTATTAATTTATTCTACGAGCCGAGCACTCGAACGAGGACCTCTTTTGAGATAGCGGGGAAGAGACTCAGTGCAGATGTGATCAATATTTCAACTTCAGTGAGTAGCGTGGTGAAGGGGGAAACACTTAAGGATACTGGCAAGAACTTGCAGGCGATGAATCCTGATACGGTGGTGATTAGACATGCAGCAGCAGGAGCTGCCAAAATTCTTGCAGACTCACTTTCAGCTTCTATCATCAATGCGGGAGATGGAGCGCACGAACATCCTACCCAGGCACTGCTTGATGTGTTTACTATGAGGGAAAGGAAGGGAACGATTGCAGGACTTCAGGTAGCGATCATTGGTGATCTTTCCCATAGTAGAGTGGCACGTTCAAACATTCATGCCTTGAATAAATTGGGAGCCGAGGTTGTGGTGTATGGACCCCCTACCATGATTCCTCCCCTCATAGAGATGATGGGGGTGAGAGTCGCTCAAAGCATTGATGACGCCATCAGGAGTGCAGATGTCATTATGATGTTGAGAATCCAGCTTGAGAGACAGAGTCAATTTCTCTTCCCTTCGCTAAGGGAATATTCAACCTTTTTCGGTTTGAATGGAGAGCGGCTCACGCATGCTAAGGAAGATGTGCTCATCATGCATCCTGGTCCCATCAATCGCGGGGTCGAGATTTCACCCGAGGTTGCTGATGGTCCCTATGCGCTTATACTGGAGCAGGTAACCAATGGGGTGGCGGTGAGGATGGCCTTGTTATACCTCTTGATCGGGAAATAGGAGGGCGAAATGTTGGTGATAGCAAATGGAAGGGTTATTGATCCTGCGCGAGCGGTAGATGACGATCTTGATATTCTCATAGATCAGGGAAAGATTGTGGAGCTTACCCGCAGGAAAGGAACGGAAACGAGGGAGCAAGTATCCCAGAGTATTGATGCCCAGGGAATGATTGTGGTTCCTGGACTCATTGATATGCACGTTCACTTGAGGGAACCTGGCCATGAGTATAAAGAAACCATCAAAACGGGCTGTCAAGCTGCAGCGTGGGGTGGTTTTACTTCTATTGCATGCATGCCCAATACCACTCCGATCAATGACACGCAAGCGGTAACCGACTATATTCTGGATAAGGCACGAGGTGAGGGATGTGTAAACGTCTTCCCCATCGGGGCGATTACCAAAGGACTGCAGGGCGAAAGCCTTGCCGAGATGGGAGAGCTGAAAAATGCAGGAGTGGTAGCGGTGTCCGATGATGGCAAAACGGTGAGCAATAGTGAACTCATGAGGCGAGGTATGGAGTATGCGAAGAATTTTGACTTGCTCGTTATTTGCCATTGTGAAGACTCGCTTCTGGTAGCTCATGGGGTAATGAATGAAGGATATACTGCTACCCGATTAGGACTAAAGGGAATTCCCAGTGCTGCCGAAGAAATAGTAGTGGCACGAGATATCCTCTTAGCCGAGCTCACCGGTTGTCGCATTCACATTGCCCACGTGAGTACTGCAGGGTCAGTAAGAATTATTCGTGAGGCTAAATCCCGGGGGGTAAAGGTAACGGCAGAGACCGCACCGCACTATTTCAGTTTGAGTGAAGAGGCGTTGGAATCGTTTAATACCAACTTGAAGGTGAATCCTCCCTTAAGAAGTGTGAGGGATGTAGAGGCGATCAAAGAAGGTCTTAAGGATGGAACGCTCGATGTGATTGCCACCGATCATGCCCCTCACTCTTCCTTGGAGAAAGAGGTAGAGTTTGATTACGCCTCTACAGGCGTGGTGGGATTAGAGACCGCGTTACCTCTCTCCCTTCGTTTGATACAGGAAAGGCTTTTCACCGTCACGGAGCTAGTTCGTAAGTTGACTGCTCACCCGGCAAAGATATTGAATATTGCCAAAGGAACTCTTGCGCCAGGTGCCGATGCTGATATTACTATCATAGATTTATCAGCGAGGAAAAAGGTAGATGTGAATCAATTTAAATCTAAGAGCAGGAACTCCCCTTTTCATGGGTGGGAGTTGGAAGGCGAGGCGCGCTACGTCGTGGTAAAAGGCAGAGTGATCAAGGGTCCAGGTGGTCTTGCAGTGTAGCAGAGGAGTTGTGTGATTCAGTGAGGTGTAGGTATGGCAAGCATTTTAGTAGTAGATGATGAAGCTGGCATACGAGAGTTTCTGCAGATTATGCTGGAGAGAGAAGGGTATGAGGTTTCATGCGCTGCTCATGGTCGGGAGGCACTCAACTTTTTTGAAAAAACGAAATACGATGTGGTGCTCGCCGATATCAGAATGCCCAAGGTGAATGGGTTTGAAGTATTATCTAAAATAAAAGAAGTTTCCCCGGAAACCCGGGTGATTATGATTACCGCATTCGCCTCATTCGAATCAGCAGTAAAGTCGATGAAGGATGGTGCGTATGATTATATCACCAAGCCGTTTAATGTAGATGAAGTCAAGATGACCATAAAAAATGCGTTGCAGAAGAGGGAAACTCTAGGGGAAACCGCACCCAGGAGAAAAGGAGTTGAGGGAACGAGAATATTTGAAGGTATGCTCAGCGCCAGCCCGGAGATGCATAAGATTTTCGATTTAATTCCTAAAGCGGGCCCATCAAAAGCAAGTGTGTTGGTCACTGGAGAAAGCGGTACTGGTAAGGAACTGGTGGCACGAGCCATTCATAGAAATAGTCCCCGAGGTGAAGAAGCTTTCGTCATCATAAATTGCGGGGGAGTTCCCGAACAGCTTCTCGAAAGCGAGCTCTTCGGCCACAAGAAGGGATCGTTTACGGGTGCGGTTACCGATAAAATGGGCCTCTTTGAAGCAGCCCATAAGGGGACCATCTTTCTTGATGAGATAGGGGATTTACCGCTGCTGCTTCAGGTGAAGTTGCTGAGAGTAGTTCAGGAAAAGTCATTTAAACCGGTGGGTGGAACACAGGAAGTGAATGTTGATGTGAGAATCATTTCAGCAACCAATAGAGATTTAGAGAAGAAGGTTATTACAAGGGAATTCAGGGAAGATCTTTTCTACCGCTTGAATGTGATTAACATCCAAGTTCCCCCTTTACGTGAAAGAACAATGGATATCCCGCTTCTCGCCCAGCATTTTCTTGAGAAGTATTCTCGGGCATCAGGCAAGGATATCTGCAATATCTCTTCTTACGCGCTCAAAGTGCTCCTCGATTATAGCTTTCCTGGTAATGTCCGTTAGCTTGAAAATATTGTGGATCGGAGCGTAGCCTTGGAGACATCCAGTATCATTCTTCCGGAGAGCCTTACCCTCTCACGCTTTAAAAGAGAGGAGATACGAGATGAGATAGTCAGCGTTGATATTCCACCTGAGGGGATTAATCTGGACGAAACAATAGGAAAGCTAGAGAAACATTTACTGCTTAAAGCCTTAGAGAGGGCACATGGTGAGATAAAAAAAGCGGCACAGTTACTCAACATCCCCTATCGGTCTCTACGCTACCGTCTTGAGAAGTATGGTATTAAAGAAGGTAAGGATGCCTCTGGTGATGACTCATCACTATAGTTTAGAAGAACCACGGGACGTTATCCTCAGAAGAATCAAATGGCTAATGATTTTACGATTGATCTTAGCCACTTTTTCATTGGGTGCGGCGGCGCTCATCCAGGTTACCAAAGGTGTGCCCTATTTAGATCCCTATCTTATTTCTCTCTATGTAGTCATTGGGATGGTCTATGCCTTAAACCTCTTCTATACCTCTATTCTTACGAGAGTTAAATCATTAACAACTTTTGCGTACACCCAGTTTTTTATGGACATTCTTCTGATCACCGGTCTGGTAAATGCAACGGGAGGTGTCAGGAGCGTGTTTTCTCTCTTTTACTACCTTTCTATTATGGGGGCAAGCATCATCCTCTATCGCAGGGGTGGGATTATTGTAGCTTCTGCAAGTAGTATCTTCTATGGTCTCATCATTGATCTGGAATACTATGGGATTTTCCAGCCTCTCTATGGACCCCCTCAAGAAGAGTCATATAGCGTTACCACTCTTCTCTTTCGCATCGTGATGAATATTACCGCATTTTATTTTATTGCCATTTTGAGTAGTTTTCTCTCAGAGCAAGTTCGTAAATCACAAGCAGCGCTTAAAGTGAAAGAGATTGATTATAGCATGCTCGAAGCGCTCCACCGTAATATCGTTAAGAGCATTAACAGCGGGTTGCTCACGGTAGACAGAGAAAACAGAATTACCTTTATTAATAGGGCTGCCGAAGAAATCACCGGGTATAGTATTTCAGAAGTTTATGGTCTCAAAATTGATGAGCTTATATCAGGAATAGAAAAATTTGAAGAGGGTCTTCTGAAAGTTTTAGGAGGCGAGAATCAAAGTCACCGTTTTGAACTATCTTTTACACGTCGGGATGGTAAAGTAGTACATTTGGGATTTTCTAAATCGATTCTTAAAGGTAGTGAGGATAATGGTCAGGGAGAGATTTACATTTTCCAAGACATAACAAAGTTGAAGGAGATGGAAGAGCATGTAAAGGTGATAGATAGATTAGCCGCTATTGGAAGGTTGGCAATGGGGATGGCTCATGAGATTCGCAATCCCTTGGCTTCTCTGAGTGGCTCTGTTCAAGTTCTTAGGGGAGATTTGAAGCTTACTATAGACAACCAACGGCTCATGGAGATTGTTTTGAGGGAGACGAAACGATTAGACCAATTGCTCTCCGACTTTATTCTGTTCGCTCACCCAAACGACAGAAAAAAAGAAAAGGTTGAACTCAACAGCATTATTGATAATACTATTCAACTTTGTTTATATAACCCAGACTTCAGTACTATTACTATAAAAAGGAATTTTCACGATAGCATCATGGTGGAGGTTGATCCTCAACAAATAAAACAGGTTTTTTGGAATCTCTTTATTAATGCCGCGCAGGCAATGGACTATAGGGGAGAAATAGAGGTGTTGACTACCATTGTTCACCTCACTTCACTGACTGAAGATATAAAAGTTATGTTGGATACTAGTGCTCACACGCTCTTGTCTCAGATAGTTGTGTCTGATACCGGTTGTGGGATACCGGAGGTGTATCGTGATAAGATTTTTGACCCATTCTTCACCACCAAAGAGAAAGGAATCGGGTTGGGTCTTGCAATCGTGTATAGTATTATCGAGAGCTATAGAGGCACCATTTTAGTAAAAAGTGAAAGTGGGAAAGGAAGTCAATTCACCATTTACCTCCCAGTAATATCTCACCATCACAATTTTTTAACAGTGCATTAGACCTGCTACCCCTACCTCAAGTTTTATATATAAGCTGATAACCTACTTGTTACTCCTAGTGATTTGAGTTTTTTTGTTTTATCTTAACTACTTTTTTAAGGTTTTCCTGTGCTGCTGCATACCCGGGATCGCTCCGGAGCGCTTCATTAAAGTGGAAAATTGCTTCATCAATCTTCCCCATTGTAGTAAGGATAACGCCAAGTTCATTGTGTGCGGGGGCGCAATCAGGTGTGGTACGGAGTGTTTCAGAGTAGTGGTATGTAGCATTGCTATAGTTACCCTGGCGGGCCAACGCCAACCCGAGGTGAAAGTGAAGGATTCCATCGTTTGGGTTCTTGACCTTTTCCGTGACCTCGACAAAGCGGTAGGGGCGGTCAGATGTGCTGAAATAGCTTTTATTTTCTAGCAGGCTATAGCCTACCGCAAAATAGTGATTTAAGATGACCCGGAACAAATTTACGGGAGATATCTCCTCGCCCAGGGAGAGATGCCCTCGGGGAGGTAAATAGTAGGCCATTAAATTGGTCATGCATTCTTTCATATACGTCAAGGTAGGATTGGTCCAATTGAGCGTGGAGCGAGGTCCATGATCTCCAAGAATGATAATAATTGGTGGCTGTTGAGAGTGGGATAGTATTTCAGAAATCATACCACTCACCCGATTGCTTACAAGTCCGTAGGAAAAAAACAGGAAGAGTAAGAGTGAGGTGAGAAAAGCTGCTCTGTGGGGATCCTTAAAAATAGAGAGGAGTGCACCCCACACGAGGAGGGGTAGCTACAACAGTAACTATCGCGGGAATAAGCACTACCTGATACGAGAGCTGGCCTTTATTATGTGCCAAAAGAAAAAGTATAGGGTAGAGCGAAAAGAGCAAAGGGTGGAATAGGAGAATTCTCTTCATCTAGGAATTTGCGAGAAAGGTTAATTAGTATTAAAATTACTTCTGTTATT
>CAYYOQ010000026.1:0-14847 GCA_964473235.1 uncultured Thermodesulfobacteriota bacterium
GGTGAGGGAAACCATGAAGGTAATCCACCAGAATTTTTTACTCCGCAAATGTCAGACTACACTATTCCAATTCCGCCAAAGGCCCTGCCTAAATTATCAAATAGCTCAGTGTCCTGCCCCCTGTTGTAAAATGATTGATGAAGAGAAGTATGGCGAGGTAGTAAAGGAGGTAGAACTTTTTCTTGGTGGGAGGGGTGGTGAGTTGATAGAGATGCTCGAGGGGAAGATGGCGGATGCATCAGATCGGCTCGATTTTGAGTTAGCAGCCGCACTGCGAGATCGTATTACATCCTTGAGAAAAACTTTAGAGAAGCAAAAAGCAGTGGTACTGGATTTTACCAATCGAGATGTAATTTCTTTCCATCTTCAGAATGGGGATATGACATTGGTGGTGTTATTGGTTCGGAATGGAAAGATCATAGACCGTAAGGACTTTACCTTCAGAAGAATGGAGGTTCCAGTAGAAGAGGTTATCTCCTCTTTCCTCAACCAGTTTTACCGGGAGGATAAACTTGTTCCACAAGAAATTCTCATTCCTATTGCCCTGGAGGATCAGTCAACCATTGAGGATGCGTTGAGAGAGAGAAGGGGCGGGAAAGTTGAACTGTTCATGCCTCAACGGGGAGAAAAGGCAGCGCTTGTTGAAATGGCCCGTCTCAACGCCGTGAGCGTTTTTGCAACAGCCCAAGGTAAGGTGACTCATTATGATAAGGTGGCAGATGAACTGCAGCAGAAACTTCACCTCTCTGCCGTGCCTTTCAGCATAGAGTGCTATGATATTTCTAACCTCGGTGGTCACTATGCAGTGGGGTCAATGGTCTATTGTAGAGGTGGAGAACCACTTAAAGATAACTACCGTCGTTTCAAGATCAAGACGGTTGAGAAGGCAGATGACTGTGGCATGCTCTATGAAGTATTGAAGAGACGATTCAGCAGGGGTGAAGAAGCAATGGCATTTCCTGATCTAGTGGTGGTGGATGGTGGAAAAGGACAGCTTAATGTTGCAGTGAGGGTATTACATGAATTACAGATAAAGACGGTAGAGGTAGTTGCTCTTGCTAAGGGGAGGACAGCGGGGAGTAGAGGTGCGCGGGGGAAGGAAACTCCTCTTGAACAGATTTTTCTTCCGCGGAGAAAAAACCCTCTCCTTTTACCCGCGCAGTCACCTGCCTTGCTCCTCCTGCAAAGGATACGCGACGAAGCCCATCGGTTTGCTCTGGCATACCACCACAAGCTGCGCGCCAAGGGTGATTTTCATTCTGTGCTCGATGATATTCCTGGCGTGGGAAAAATCATTCGCAACCGACTTCTCAGGCATTTTGGAAGTATCGATAAGCTGAAGAATGCCTCTTTAGATGAACTCCGTCAGGTTGCCCAAATGAACCAGAAGAGAGCAGAAACTCTCTATAATTTTTTCAAAAGTAAAAAGCAGTGTTAGTTGATAGTTACTCATGACTTCGATTCTTTTACCATGAGACGTGCTTGGGTTGTTTATCTTTTGGTGTGGGGATTAGAAATGTTATAATATGTTGTAGGAACAATGCCTATGTCTAAAAGAATACGAGCTCATCTTCTTATTGAGGGAAGGGTGCAGGGTGTTTTTTTTCGGGCATACACGCAGGAGGAAGCACGAAAACGGGCACTCACCGGATGGGTGAGGAATCTCTATGATGGAAGGGTTGAGGCAGTTTTTGAGGGAGAGGAAAAGGAAGTACGCTCCATAATCGACTGGTGTCATAGTGGACCCACCCGTGCGGTAGTTACTAATGTCTCTGTTGACATTGAAGAGCATAAAGGTGAGTATCAGGATTTTACGGTGAGATTTTCACACTAATTTCTAGGTTATAAAGAACTTACGGTTTCCTCATTTGCTGGGGGATAAGATGGAATTGGGAGAACAAGAGGTGGGCAGTGGATATTCTTATCGATTGTCAAGGTCGATTTATGGGAGGTATTCCTTTGAGGAGTTACAACGCCGGTTTAGTCAAGTTGATTTGATTGTGATCGACTTTGACGAATGCCTGTTTCCCGGCTTCTCACAAACCACCCTAGGGAAGCTCATCTTTTGGAAAATCCTGCTCAGCCCTTTAAAATTTAGTGACCGTCGGTTTCTCCCCTCCCTGCTTTCAGGCGGGATATTTATCTGCCTTGCCAGAATTCGACAATCGATAGGTAACAACTATGATAATAGGGCTATGATGGAGAAGTATGAAGACACCATGAGGGGGATTCCACTTCACTATTTTAGAGAAGCGGTGGTGAAGATACCCGTGCAGGAATACTTATACTCAAGTAAAACCATCAAAGAACTCTCCCGGCAGGCTAGGGTAGGGATCATAAGTTTCGGGGTGGATGTAGTGATGCAAGAGTATACAAGACATTTAAATAAGGGAAGAGGGGAATGTGTGAGCTTCTATGAGTGCAATATACTGCGGTTTGAGAAAGAAGGAGATCGAGAGGTTTTTATGGGTTATCAAAGAGATGAAGTAAAAACTGATAAAGCTCATAAAGGAGATTTATTAAAGAAGTGGATACAGCAGTGTGACGCAAGGACTCCTCTGGTCATTGGACATAATGAAGATGATACTGAGATGGTAGCCATCGCTCAGGGCATGAACGGTATAGGAATAGGTTTTAATCCCTCACCCGAGGTAGAAGACATATTCGATCTTAAGGTATATGGGAAAGATTGGGAGAGTATCTATCAATTGGTAAGAGAACTCCGCCACGGTGGACAAGGATAGAGAATTAATTAAATAATTGAGAGTGTAGCGGTAGAACGTTACGCGGAGTACCCCCCGGCAAGGGCAATGCCGTCTCGTGAGGTATTTTTAATATTATACATTGCCTCATCTGCAGCTTTGAGTAGCTCATCCTTGCTGGTGGCATCTTCACCATAGGTGGCTACCCCAAAGCTTGCGGTTATCCTGATATTGAATCCTTCCTCAGCAAAATAGATTTCCGAATTAATGGCATTCCTTAAACGTTTGGTAACACCGTGTGCCTGTTTTTTATTGCTCTGAGGCATCACTACCACGAATTCATCACCGCCGTAACGGACGCCAAGGTCTACCTTGCGTATATTCTTTCTAATGACGCTCGCAACCTTATGGAGCATCTGGCTTCCCACGAGGTGTCCATAGGAATCGTTTACTCGCTTAAAGTAATCGAGGTCAAAGAAGGTAATAGAAAATGGGTGGTGATATCGTTCGAATCTGTCTATTTCGTGTTGGATAATTTGGTAGAGGTAGCGAGAGTTATAGAGTCCGGTGATATCGTCAGTGATGGTGAGTTCCTGGATGCGCTCATAGTTGTGGGAGTTTTCCAGCGCGATGGCTGCGTAGTCAGCAACGGTAGTGAGAATTTTCACATCCCTTCTGCTTAAAGGGTGTGAGTCATTTTTATTAATTATTTCGATCACCCCCAGTACCTTATCCTTGATTTTCATGGGAACTGCAATAATGGATTCAGTGGCAAAGTTGGTTATTTTGTCTATCTTCTTTGAAAAGCGGGGGTCTTGAGAAACATCCGGAACCAAGAGTGGCTGGCCGTGCAAGCCTACCCAGCCGGCGATTCCCTCCCCTAACTTTATCCTGATATCTTTTATCTTCTCAGCTGCTTCTCCTACCACGACCTCAAAGTAGAGCTCTTTTTTGTTCTCATCAAACAAGAGGAGGGACCAGTTGCTCGGCTTGAAGTAATCAGCCATGGTGCGCATAATTCTAAATAAGAGTTCCCTGATCTCGAGGCTTGAGGTGAGGGCCTTGCCGATTTCGTTATAGATATTGACTTCTTCTTGGTAGCGTTTGAACTGTTGCTCAATGTTCTTGGCGCTCATAGTATCTTCCTTATCGGAAAAAGGGTTAAATTCTTAAGGAGTAATGCAAAAAATTGAGGGGGAGGAATGATTATGCTTCATTAATTTTTATAAAGAAATATGGTGGTGATATAAAGGGTTGTTGTAGTGGTATCGTACCTCGCATTAGTAATCGTTGTCTAGGAGATGGAGATTGCCTATACCTTGGAGGTGGCTGGGGAAGAGGTGCAGGACTTCTAGCAGGTGATCTCTGTGGAGCGTTGGCTCATTCCCGCTGATGCGCACCTGATGGTATCCTGAGCGTGAAGCGATCTGCTGGAGGCGGTGAGCAACCTGTCCAGGTGAGTAAAATGTGCCGGTTCGTTGAGGATTGACAGTTTCTTTCCATGACCAGCAGAATCGGCAGCGTACACAGCATCCTACACAGTCAGCAGTGGCAATACCCCCATAGAACCTGGCTGAGCGGAAACGGGTAGTACTTCCTTTGGTGATTCTGACCTATGAGTGCCTCCTGGTGAGAGGCTCGTGCTACTGGGTCATACATAAAAGGTATCAATTGTTGGTTGACGGTGGTTAGTTGTTTTCTATTCGATGCTATATTCTTAATAGAGACTAAATCACCGGCTATTGGGGAGGCTGTTTACCAAAGCTATCTCTTGGGAGTCAGCAACGATATGAGGAATCCACTTCCATATGCAGCTTGCTGGAGCATAAACAGCAGGGGTGTGAGAAAGAGCGCTCTAAAAGAGTGGAGCCTTAAGGCGCCGTCGATTCCTATGAGCACAATAAGAAGTATAGCAAAGCCCCAAAAAAGCTTGAGGAGAGAAAACGCAGGCTGCCAGGTGAGTGAGAGGATGCTGAGGAGTACTACAATAGTGAGCGCGAGTGCAGGTAGTACATGGAGGAATTCTAAGCTTGAGGGGTGAAGTCGGGCGAGGGTGACTCTCGCTTTGCCCATGTGAAAGAGCTGCATCACAAACTGGGAGATTTTACTTCTCCGGCGATGGTATACCTGCGCTGAATCCTGATAGGTGAGGTCAAACCCCTTGTGTCTGATACGATAGCTTAACTCAATATCTTCTGCGTGAAACATTTTTTTAAATCCCCCGGTGGCCTGGTATGCCCCCCGGGAGATAGCCATATTGAAGGTTCGAGGATAAAAGCGGGCTAGTGTTTTTCCCTTTTTACCTCGTAACCCTCCCGTAGTGAGGGGAGAAATCATCAGGTAGTGAAAACAGCGCATGAGGAGGGGGTCCTTCTCATTGATACTCTCACGCCCTCCTACTGCTCCCACCTTTTTTGAAATAAAAGGTTTGATCAATTGTTCAAGCCACTCCGGCTGTGCGATGCAGTCAGTGTCAATAAAGGCAAAGATATCGCCCGCAGCCATTTCCATTCCCAGATTTCTCGCGGCACCCGGACCACCATGCGCTTTGGTGTAGAAAGACGTTTTTACCTTGAATTGATCCTTGTGAGCGGTCAACCACTCTGTGGTTTCGTCAGTTGACCCATCATCTACTACAATAATTTCATACTGAGATGGTAAAAGAGTCTGGTGATTGAGCGAGTGGAGGAGCGGTTCTAATTCGTGCTTTCTATTGTAGGTCGGAATGATAACGGAGATAGTAGTATGAGTGATATCTACCAAAGAGATACCCTATGTGGAGAGTGACTGATTCGAATCCAGTTTTTCCTTAACCAGATAAAATGCACTTTTTGGGGAAGAAAAGACAATCAACTCTCCCATTAATCCAAAAAATATGAATTGTATACCGAGGATGAGTAGAAGGATACCAAGGAGAAGGAGGGGTCGATTGGCTATCCACTTTCCGGAGAAGCGGAGCACCGCCATATAGATGTTGATAGCTATACCAGCAATAGAGAGGAGCGTTCCTATGAAACCAAAGAAGTGGAGTGGCTTCTGTGGATATTTTGTGAGCATGATCACCGTTAAGAGATCGAAGAAACCTCGTAAGTACCTTTCACCACCGTACTTAGATTTTCCGTGAATCCGTGGATGGTGACTCACTTTTATTTCTCCTACCTTGAAGCCCTTCCAACTAGCGAGTACAGGGATGTAGCGATGGAGCTCCCCATAGAGTTCGATTTCTTCAATTACTTCTCTTCGATAGCACTTGAGTCCACAGTTGAAATCGTGAATGCGCACCCCGGTGAAAAAAGAGCTCACAAGATTAAATAATCGAGAGGCGATTTTCCTCCTCAGCGGGTCCTGTCTTTTAACTTTCCACCCGGAAATAAGATCATAGCCCTCATCCAGCTTTTTAATTAAGTTGGGAATTTCCTCTGGAAGATCTTGAAGATCCGCATCAAGGGTAATGATAACATCTCCCTGAGCTTCTTTAAATCCTGCAGAAAGCGCAGCTGCCTTACCAAAATTCTTCCTAAAACAGAGGGCTTTCACTCGAGTATCCTTCTTATGGAGATCCCTTAGTACCGTAAAGGAGTTATCAGTGCTCCCATCGTCAATGAAAATAAGTTGGTAGTTCTCGCTGAGGGGTTGGAGTGCAATAGTAATTCTTTTATAGAGTTCCTCAAGAGACTTTTCTTCGTTGTAAAGGGGAATGACTACCGAGAGCTTGACGTTACGGGTCTGAGAATTGTAGGGCATGTTACGTCTTTCTCATTGTGATTTAGAGAGGGATAGTATACTATTATTAGTTTATAAAAAACTATACCACAGGCAGTAACAATTTACAATCGGATTAAATTTAAAAAAGGGTGGTGGTGAATGCCCGCGCATTGCTTTTGTGAGATCACATTAGTGGAGTATCTTTTACTCACGCTGTATCCTCCCTGTGCCGAATAATATGGAGGATGAAGTATCGGAAAGTAATTTATTTTTACCAGTGGGCACTATCCTATTACAGGGTAGTCTTTTGGTGTTTACCTTTACCCCGCTTTTATTTTTTGCTCTACCCCTTTACCCTCTCTCTTCTACTAGTTTCTCTACCGCTTTTTAATGGAAAACCCATCACCGCGATAGATTATCCTCATGAAGTTTTTCAATCAGGATTCTTTAAAGAGTTCTTGACTTACCATTGCGTAGGGGGTAGTTTTTCATACATCGGCACACAGGGTACAGGGTCAAGATCCCTGAAGTGATCGAATGCTATCTTCATGTCGGAATGCAAGGGAAGATATAATCAGGAGAGGTAGTGGTGGAAAGGGGTCAGAGGAGCACGCACATATTCATTTTAGCTCTTGTATCGCTCTTGCAGATGGGTGTTTCTGCACTCTTATTAAACCATCTCAGCATGGAGAATTGGTCTGTCATTTACGCTGAGGATAGTGAAGGATATCTTTTAGTTGCCCGCAATTTCTTAGGCGAGCAGATTCCACCCTCCTCCCTTCCCCTCCTCAAGTATCGGCTGTTCAGTCCAGTAGTGCCTTTGACTGCATCTCTGATAGCCCGTATACTTTCTCTTAAATATTCCTTTCTCTTTCTCAATGGGTGTTTATGGTTGGCTTCTGTCTATCTGTTTTACAGATTTGCACAAAGCCTTCTCAATGAGAAACTGGGGTTCTACAGTGCTCTGGTGTTGGCTACCTCTCTCCCTTTTATCATTTGGGGGCTTCCTATTATGACTGATATGGCAGCATTCTTTTTTGCTGTCCTTAATTGCATATTAATTACTTATTTCTTCTCTGAGAGGAAGTCTCCATTCATGGTACTTGTGGGTACCCTCTCCTTATCCATTTTAACCAAGCCTACTCTTGTTTCTCTTCTCCTATTTTTTATACTGTACACATTTTTTCAAAGGCGGTATATGAGGATACTTCCCGTAGTATGTATCACTCTCATCGTGGTGGGTGTAATCTATCGCTCACTCGATTTGAGTATAGGTGATTTTCGTGCTTTTGGCTATCTTCGTCACCAAGGTTTTCTTTATGTGCTGAATGCACTGGTTGTTTGCTTCCACTGGGGATTGCCTCTAGCAGTATGGGGCTTTTGGTTGGAAAAACACAAAAGGGGTTTCTATCTTACCTACCTTGTATGCACTTTTAGCTGCTACCTTATCTTTGTCCACAACCCACGTCTGATCTTTGTTATCTATCCCGCGGCGCTTCCTCTTGTGGTGAGGGGCCTTGAGGGATGTGCTTACCAAGTGGCTCTTCGTTGGCACCACAAAGTTGAGAGAGTTACGATACTCTTGGTTTCCGGATATGTGATCACCTCAAATATTCTGGCGGGATTATATCTCTTGGTTACCAGGGTTCTCCAGTATCGATCGATTGAGAGCTTACCGCCGCTTTTTTAGGCGAAATGATGGTCAGTAGCTTTCTATAAGAGGGTGAGCCCAGAGAATCTCATCGTATCGGTCATCACGCAAGGGACCTCCCGTTACCTCAAAGGTAATATCTACCACTTTTCCTGCGAAAGTAGAAAGGTCAAGAGAAATCTCATGCCACTTTCTTTGATCGGAGTTATGTTTCGGATCGATGAAGTCAATGAAGTAGGTGCGGGGTAAAAAGAAGAAGGTCTTAGGCCTAAAAAATTGCCTTTTCTGTTCAACACCAATTGCGCCGGTTATATGAAAGATATTTTCCAGGAGGATGTCATT
Source organism: uncultured Thermodesulfobacteriota bacterium (assembly GCA_964473235.1). Classification (GTDB taxonomy): domain Bacteria; phylum Desulfobacterota; class WTBG01; order WTBG01; family WTBG01; genus CAYYOQ01. The sequence continues at coordinate 8,401 of CAYYOQ010000026.1, forward strand.
GATGAGGATCCTGCACAGTGCGCCATCACCAGGTTTATCCCAACACGACGGCATCATACTGAGTGCTGCTCTCAACCTGCAGCTTCCTTGTGGTAGCTTTAACCTGAACGATACTTGTGAGGGGGCAGTTTGAAGCCATGCAATTTTTGTGATCCCTCCTATACTAATGGTAACCTGAGAGATTTCTATCGATATGTTTTTGGTAGAGAAATGCATTCCCTTAAAGTTCCGTAAGAAATCAAATGTAGGAGTACCCTCAGTGTGTTGTTCATTGGTGCGAGTTTCTCTCTCTAGTAGATAGATTTTATTGTTTCTCATATAGAAAAAGCTGAGGTAATCGCATGAGTCGATAACCGTATATCGGTCATTATCATAATAGTTGAAGAACTCAAAGCCTGTAGGGATGGGCGAACTGGAAATAAGATAGTAGGGGTCGATAACGGGTGTGAGTTCCTCTATCCACCAGGGGATATCACCCTTCTGAGGTGCTATTTCATAAGGATGTTGTTGTGAATAGCGGCAATTATGCCATGCATCCCATGCAAAACCGGCTGAGATTTGTTTCGATGGGATGTCCTTGTCGAGAAGTCGTTGAGCGGCTTGCCACTTAGCTTGATTCCAGCTCATGAAATCCTGAGTGATGGCTATGGAGAGGATGCTATAGAGTATTAAAAGAAAGGAAAAGATAATTTTATTTATTTTTAGATGTCTGGTGGCTTCTAAAAAGATTAGTATGAAAAACGGAATGAGCGTTAAATAGTAACGGTTGAATTTATAGGGAGTGATGAGAAAAAAGAAAAGTTGTACAATTCCTATCATTATCACTACACACGAGGGCGAAGTATAGAAGAAACGCTCAACCACGGATTTTCTTCCTTTAATTAGAAGGTGGAGAGCGTAAACGATTGATGCAACAGAGAGGAAGTCTGCTATTCTGTAAAAGAAGAAGAGGACATTGAAGTGGCCTCTGAAGCCGTACTCTGAAATGTAGGCAAAAAGAAATCCATTGATCCACAGATCAACAGAAGGATAGAGACCAATGTGTTCAAAAAGGAGGTAAAATAGTGTTCCAGAGAGGCAAAATAAAAGCAAGAGAGAATAGTGTTTCCTATAAGAAAGTTCCCATAGCCTGGGAAGGAAAGCGAAATTTAAGGGGAGAAGGCAGAAACCCACAAATTCAAGAATTATAAAAGGCCTCCACACGAGTTTAATGAGCATGAGGTGGGTTTTTTTTACACCATTGATTAACAAATCCATTTGTTTAATGTACGCGGCAGGCGGGCCGTGTACAACATTTAACCAGTAGGTGAATAGGATCAGGGTGATAAGTGGGAGGAGTAAGGTGAGGAGACATTTTCTTACGAGGCTGCTGACTGATCGTTCGCTTACCAGGAGGTAGATAAGTACCGCTAAGGGAATGAGAATGCCATTTTGCCTCACCAGTACAGCGGCGGAAGCGAGGAGAGAAGCAAATAGGAGGAGCGTGTCTTTTTTGTCCTTGAATGCTTTGTGGAAAAAAAAGGTGGAAGCAAAAAGGAGGGAGGTAAAAAAGTGGTCGGTAAAAAAGGTGAAGTTGAGTGGAAAGGAAAAGGGATTAAAAAGGATTAAAAGGATGACTAAGAAACTTGTGTGCCACTCATGATTCAATTCCCTTAATAGTAAATATATAAAGATAAGTCCTATGAGAGAGATGACCAGAGTGGATAGCCTCAATATCTCAATTGAAAATCCGAAAAGTTTGGTGAAACACACTCCCCACCATATCTGGAACACAAGGCTCATAGCAGTCCAAGGAGTAAATTGCATTTTCCCTGTGTAGTGGAAGGTTTCTGCTGCCTTAATATACGACCAGTCGTCATCAAGAGGGTAGTTCTTAAAGGAGAAGAGGAAAACCCCTAGCAGGAGATAAATCAGGATGAGAGATACAATAGGTATATATGCGTATTTTTCTTTTCCCAAGAAATTCTACCTTAGATTTTTACACCGGGATTGTACATTGCATCTGTCTTATTATTTGCTATATATGCTATATATACTGGTTTCTTATTACCAGAAACCGTATTTATATCTCCTTGTTTTTCAATGGTTGTAGGGAATGGAGAAGATCCTTTTCATGGTATTAAGCAATATTGTTATTAACACGGGGCATTTGTCAATGAAAATCTAGTCGTATCTTGGGAAACAATTGTCTTTTTTTCATGGGGTGAGGGGAGAATCATAGTGTTACGATGTAAGGTGTGACCGGACGTTGGTTCTACTACGAAGGGAACTATTGAAACATCTTCAGGGCATCAAGGGGCATGTGTTCTATCGTTTTGACCCTGAAGAATTTTCCTCTTCCAATTTGGGAAATCTTGCGGGCAATCCATTCACCGAGTTCGTCTTGCTGGGTGATGAGGAGCACCGATATTTTAATATCCTTGTCCCTGGTGGTACGGGCTTCCGTGATGGCGTGTTTGGTTCCCAGCTGTTCTCTCATTATCCACTCAGCACCTTTCGAAGTCGTGGGAGGGTGAACTCTCTCGTGTTTGACTGCTGGTAGGTCTGATGCAGCATCACTGGCGGTGGGGAGGGCCGCATTGGCTTGTCCATCACTGATAAGGATAATGTGCTTTTTATTCCCGCTGTTATCTCGGAGCAGCATGTTGCGTGCATGCCGTAATCCATTTCCAATATTGGTGTATTGATCGGCACGAAGTCCTATTACCGAATCCATAATGGTCTGATAGTTATCGGTTAAGGGTGTGATTATTTTTCCTATATTGCTGAAGGCGACAATTCCTACCCGGTCCTTCTTATCCAGTGCCGCCTTGGCTAACCCTGCAAGGGCAAGCTTAGCATATCGCAGTTTAGACTGTTCTTTCATAGAGGCACTTACATCAACACAGAGGGCGATATCAAGCTGGGCACTAGGTTTTTTATCAAATGACCTGAATTCCCTACGACTTATGTCCTCTAATGTTTTACCCTGCTTGACCATTTCTCTCAAAGTGTGACGGAGAGAGATATCCCGGTAGACATCTCCCCACTGGTAGCGCCTCACCTCTGCCCTCTCAATCTCATGTTCCTTTTTGAACGCATGGCTGGTAAGAACGGTGCTTGAGCTTTTGGGAATTAGCTCTTCCAATAGCCAGGAGAGCGCTCGGGGGGTAAGGGTGTAGTGCTTCATGCGGGTACCGCTTATTTTGAGTAACCCCCTCTCCTCCAGTTGGTGAATCAAGATTTGAAGCTTCTGGTAATCAAGCTTTTCTGGATCAGTTTTAAGTCCCTTCTTTTCCCGTAGTGTATAGTGAACATAGATGTCTTCCAGTGAGGTACTCAAGGACCTGCCCTGGTGTTGGGCATCCATCAATTCAGCGAGAAAGTGGGACATCTTCTCTTCGGGAAACTCCATGCGCATACCAGAGCGGAGGGTGGAGAGATTTTTAAGCTGGCGCACCATTCCTTCTAGTTGTTCAGGGCTTATCTCCCCTCGTGCGAGTTTCTCTTGTAATCGTTCAAGTAATGCCCCCTTTCCCTTCTCAGTGAGGCTATAGTGGTCATGGTTGAGGTGCTGGAGCAAACCTCTCTTCTCAAGTTCTTCAAGCAGTTGTCTCAAGGCCTCTTGGCCTTCCGCGGGCGAGCGGGCATTATGGAGTGCATCTTGCACCAGGGGATGTTTCATTATTTCCTGGGCGAGAGCCCAGTCTTGACTGGTAAAGGACTTTTGGAGAGGAGCATGCGTAAGTGTGACGTCCGTTAATCCCTCCAGTGCTTGTTGCAAATTTTCTCTGGTTAAGGGCATGGGTTTCGCTGGTTTCGCCGACGGTGGGTGAGAAGAGTAGGATATCCCATAGAGGGCTTCTTGGGCGATTTCTTTTACTATACTCGTAGGCTCCTTTTCACTTCCAGGCTTGAGCTGTATTCGATGGGGCAGTGTTACCAGCGATGACCGGTAGAGTGCGTTGCGATTAAGTCCACTTCCTAATTGAGCATACCCCTGGGCCACTTCCTTGAGCGCGAGTGATCCCCTCACACTCCCACCGCGTTCAATCTCGGGGTGACTCCGGGTAGTGCCCAGGATGTGAGTGATAAGCTGGTCAATAGACTTTGGTGGTAGTGTCTCCTGTGAGAAGTGGGTTACCCACCTCTGGAATGATTTCTGGAATGTGCTTTGGCAGAGAGTGCTCTGGGGTCCTTTTTTTCGTGCATGTTCTAAGAGCGTATCTAACCTTTCTTCAGCAGCGATGAAGGAAACCGGTCCTCTTATCCCCTGAGGAGGCTGGTAAAATTCTTCCCAGAAGTGAGTACCCTTACGTAGGGTTTTAAGCAGTGGTTCAATATCACCAAAGTGTTTGAGCTCGATGAAAAGCAGAATACGGCTTCCTTTTTTTACCCTCGCGCACAGTTCTGCAATTCTGCTGGCGAGATAGCAACAGTCATCAATCAAATACTCTCTCTGCTCTCTTATAAAGGGAGAGCTTTGCCAGAGATAAGTGATGAGGTTATAGGCACTCTTTTTGATATCGTGGAGGGGATTAAGTGTATTCAGGGAGTGATCAAACTTTTCATAGACGTTCTCTGCAGACTGCTGAAAGATCTGTCCAGTGCGGGAAGGTTCTTTGGGTGATGGTATGCCGAGGGGAATGAGGGGGATACCTTCGAGATAACATTTGATGATGGTGGTTTCAATGAGACTTCCTGAGAAGAACGCACTTTTATCTAGAACTACCTGTTCAGATGAGATGGTTTGCACAATGAGGGGTAGCCCTACCATATTGTGAAAGCTGAAGGCATAAAAATTTCCTGCCCCAAGCCCGGTGAGCGGTGGCGTGTCGAGTGCAACCAGATGAGGTTTAAACTCGGCAATTGAATTTTCAATGAATTTATTAATATTGTGACCGTAGGGAATGACAGGCCTTATTTCTATGGTGGTTCCCTGTGTGCCTCTTGTAGGAAGTACTTTACCTTTCATCCAGCTCTCCACCAGTTCAGCCAGTTCGGAACTGAGGGGCTTAAGGAGTGCGAGAGGGGTAGCCTTAATCTCTGCGAGGGGGGGATTATTAAAGGCTTTCTTTACGACTTTAGAGAGGAAAGTGACATCGCCATGATTGAGCAATGCCTGTCGAATATCCTCAAGGGTTAAGCTCATACCTATCCACCTTCTGATTCCTCAATAATTTTTTCAATCAGTTGCTCGGGTTCGTCAAAATATTTGCTCTCCCCGGATACAGAAATCCTCCCCTTAAGAATGGTTCTCGCCACTTCATTGACATCTTTAGGGTTTACACTGGTTCTTCCCTTAATCTTGGCGAGTGCCTGGGCCTGTTCATAGATTGAGAGGGAGCTCCTCACACTCGGGGGGCGATCTAGTTCTTTGAGAGAGCGGGAATAGTGAGAGATGTTGACTATTTTACGGGTAACTTTATCGGGTACCGCAACGGGTTCGATCTTTTTTCCGTAGAGCTTCAGAATTTCTATCTCCTGTTCGGCAGTGGGATAATCGATGGTTAACCTTTCAAAGCGGTCACCTAAGTTTTCTGAGATTCGTTCTGCACCGGCGTATTCCTCAGGGTTTTCGGTTGCTACCACCAGGGTGTCCACCTGTGCTTCGATATCGAAGCCAGTAATGGTAACTGTTCCCTCTTCTAGAACCTGAAGCAGGGTGTTTTGCGTCCGCTGGGGAACACGGTTTAATTCATCAATGAACATGATTTTACGATGAGCCTTCTGAATTTTACCAGGGTTGAAGGCACGGGGGTCCTGGATTCCTAATCGCATCGCCAGCACAGGATCGATATCTCCCACTAAATCTTCAGGCATCATCTCCGGAGAACCCTGGATGCGGATAAATCGTTTCTCCCCGGGGATGGTGTGTGATTTGAGTTTAGATTTTGCAAGACACTCGGGGCAGGTGGGTTCATCAGGGGAACATATATAACGGCACCCCTTGACTGCCTTCATGGGGGGGAGGAGCTTAGCGATGATTTTAGCTACCGTCGTTTTGCCTATTCCTGGAGGACCTTCAAGCAAGAGGTGCCTTCCAGAAACTAAGACCGCAAGAATAGCTCCGTGAGTTTCTTCAGCGCAGAAAAAACCTACCAGGGGATCTTCTCCCTTCTTTAGCTTCCCTAAAATTGATTTTCTTAGTTCTTCTCGTAGATTCAAGGTATTCTCCTTTTGTGAGGTTCAGAAGCATCCTAATTGACATTCTTTCAACTTAATACCACAGGAATCCATAAGTAGTTTCATCTTGCTAAGTTCAAGGCCGTGATCATGAGCAAAGCGGTGCGCTTGAATGCAAGTGATTTTTCCTCCTTGAGCGCACTGGGCTAAATCTTTTTGTAATGCTTGAGTCATCCATGGTTCCTTAGGTACCAACTCAGGTATGATCTCTTTTGACATCGCACTTCTCCCTATTGATATAATTTCATTAATAAATAAATAATTTTAAGATATTTGTCAAGC
>CAYYOQ010000027.1:0-7418 GCA_964473235.1 uncultured Thermodesulfobacteriota bacterium
CTTCCCGTTCCCCACTGAGGAGAGGAAATTTATTTATGGTTTTAAAATAAATGGTCAGGGAAGGGTGTGCGTCCCCCTTGATATCAGTATAAAGCTCATTCTCCTCCCCGGCAACATTCTCAAGTACCTCATCTTCTTCATCGCCCGGTTGAATGAGTGAAGAATGAAACGTTTCCTGAGACAGTTCCCCCTTGGGTAAAAGGGTCAGTCGAGGAGTGAGGTCCTCTATCGTCTTTTTGCTAAATTCTCTCTCATGCTCTTCGCGTACACCTTCCCTTTTTACGCGGTTTGAGTTCATCATTGCTCCTTTCCATACCCCACTAAATAGTAGTAGTACCGTGAGGCTAATTAAAAAACCCTTTCAGGATACTGAAAGGGTTTCAATGAACACGATACTTTCACCTCTTTAACCAATCATCACCGGTCACTATCTACTTTTCGTGCTCTCATTACCTATATGAACTCACGTTCCCTTGTATACCGTGACCGCATCGAAAGTACTTTCAATTCCCTCTCAGCATTCCACTTCACTTTTATAGTCATCTGGTCCACTATCGTTAATAAGTATTTCCAATGGTATCTCCAGGATTGACCATTGAGTAACATTTTTTTCCCTCCTCTTAACAACGTTTTTTAATAAAAATAAATTTATTAACCCTGCTACTTAACCACCCCTTTTTAAATCTCCACCATTACCTTTCCTCTTTTCTATTTTAGAAAGTAAGTACGTTAACGCACTTGTCAAGCAACAAAATGAAATCTTTTAAATAAAATTCTGGCTCACTTTAAAATTATGGCTTTTGTATTTGACTATCGCCAGTTTACATTCTATATTTAAAATACCTCCATCCATCCCTCTGCGAAGTGGGTATATGAAAGGGTGAAAAAGAAGTGCCTTACTATAAACCTTGGTACTATTTACAGAAATCTTAAATCGACTAAAAGAACCAGGGTTTAAAAATTGAAATGAGAATAAAGAGCAACGAGAAAAGGGTTTTTATTTTACCTAATGAGCACCTATGGCATAATGGGCTCACGCCAACATCTGATGTACTATAAGGAGTAATTACCATGTGGGACTACTCAGAAAAAGTTAAAGATCACTTTTTTAATCCCCGCAATGCAGGAGAAATTAAAGAGCCTGATGGTGTGGGAGAGGTGGGATCGCTCGCCTGTGGCGATGCCCTGAAATTCATGTTCAAGCTTGACCAGCATAAGAGAATTAAGGAGGCAAAATTCCAAACGTTTGGCTGTGGGAGCGCTATTGCGTCGGCATCGGCGCTCACGGAAATGGTCATTGGTAAGACACTGGAAGAGGCTGATAAAATTACCAACCGTGATATTGCCACTTACTTAGGAGGTCTTCCTGAGGAAAAGATGCACTGCTCGGTAATGGGACGTGAAGCACTGGAATCAGCCATTGCTCACTATCGGGGAATAGATATCAAGAAACAATTAGAAGGAGAAATTGTGTGTAAGTGTTTTGGCATCACCGACAAAGAAATTGAACGGGTGATAAAAGAAAATAACCTCAGTACGGTTGCTGATGTGACCCACTACACCAAAGCGGGGGGGGGCTGCGAAAAGTGCCATTCCGACATTGAGGAAATCATCTTGAGAATCAAAGGTAAGGTCCGGAAAGAACCCCTGGAGAAAAAAATCCCTCCCAAACGGCCGCTGACTAATATCCAACGCATGAAGCTTATTGAGGAAACCATCGACAGGGAAATACGACCTGCACTGCAAACGGATGGAGGAGACATTGAACTTGTTGATATAGAAGGCAGTGAGGTTATCGTTACCTTAAGGGGTACCTGCACCGCGTGTCCTAGTTCCGATTTCACCCTGAAAGGTTTTGCGCAAAACAAACTTAGAGAATTCGTCGCAGACGATATCGAGGTGGTGGTGAGATCATGAAAACGATATATTTAGATAATAATGCCACTACCAGAGTGGCACCAGAGGTTGTGGAGGAAATGTTCCCTTACTTTTCTGAGTACTACGGTAACCCCTCCAGTATGCACTCCTTTGGGGGGCAAATTGAAAAGAAAGTAAGAGACGCGCGAGAAAAGCTTGCACGTCTCCTTAACTGTGATCCCTTTGAAATTGTTTTTACCAGTTGCGGTACGGAAAGCGACAATACCGCCATACGAGGAACCTTGGAATCCCATACCCAGAAGAAACATATCATCACCACCAGGGTAGAACACCCCGCAGTGCTCAACCTCTGTCGTCACCTAAGCAAGAACGGCTACCAGGTAACAGAATTATCCGTTGATAAAAAAGGGCAACTTGAGTTAGACGAGCTCGAAGACACCATTAATGATGCCACCGCCATTGTGAGTATCATGTATGCCAATAATGAAACAGGGGTGATCTTCCCCATTGAAGAGATTGGGACAATTGTCAAGAGCAAGGGTATAGTATTTCATTGTGATGCCGTTCAAGCCGTAGGAAAAATCCCCCTCGATATGAGCAAGAGCACCATTGACCTCCTCTCTCTCTCCGGTCACAAACTCCACGCACCCAAGGGCATCGGTGCCCTCTACGTGAGGAAGGGTACTAAACTCACTCCCTTCATGGTAGGCGGTCATCAAGAGAAAGGAAGAAGGGCAGGTACAGAAAATGTTCCCTACATCATCGGGTTAGGCAAGGCAGCAGAACTTGCCCTCGAGCACCTGAAAGATGAAAACACCCTGGTAAAGGCTCTAAGAGACCGCTTAGAAAATGCACTGCTCACCAGCTGTCCGGATTCGTGCGTCAATGGTGATAGAGCACATCGATTACCCAATACCACCAGTATAAGTTTTGAATACGTCGAGGGCGAAGCCATTCTGCTCCTGTTAAGTGAGAAAGGAATTGCCGCTTCCTCAGGTTCTGCCTGCACCTCAGGATCACTAGAACCATCCCATGTGTTACGAGCTATGGGAGTTCCTTTCACCCGCGTCCATGGGTCAGTGAGGCTGAGCTTAAGCAGATACACTACTGAGGGAGAGATTAACTATACCATCGAGCAGCTTCCTCCAATAGTAAAAAGGCTAAGAGACATATCACCCTTTGGTAAAAGCGCAAGCTGAGAGGTACATTTCTCCTGCCCTACTACGATAGGCACCTAGAGGGCGAAGATAGTACTCTAAAACTAAACGCATCGAGTAAGTAGATCGCGATGAAAGTGCTCATTTCTGATAATCTGGAAAAAGAGGGGATCGAGCTCTTCAAGGAGAAAAGTAAGGTACACGTAGATGCCTATGCTTCTCTGTCCCCCCTCGAGCTGAAGGAAAAGATTCCTCTCTATGAGGGCTTGATTGTGCGAAGTGCAAGTATGGTAACCCCTGAGATTATAGCGGCAGCTTCCCGTCTCAAAGTCATCGGACGAGCCGGTATTGGCTTCGATAACATCGATCTTGAAGCCGCCAGCAGAAAGGGCATTGTAGTGATGAACACACCTGGTGCCAATGCTATCACCACCGCGGAGCACGCCATAAGCCTCCTCCTTGCCCTTTCCCGCCATATTCCCCAAGCGACCGCCTCCCTTAAAACAGGAAAGTGGGAAAAAAAGAAATTTATAGGTGTCGAGATATTTAATCAAACCTTGGGTATCATTGGTGTAGGAAATATTGGTCAGGTGGTAGCTGATCGCGCCCATGGACTAAAAATGAGGGTCATCGCCTATGATCCCTTCGTCTCTGAAGAAGCTATGGCAAAAAGGGGGGGCGAGAAAGTGAGCTTTGATGAACTTTTAACACAATCAGATTATATCACCATCCACACCCCTCTCACTGATGAAACGAAAGACCTCTTAAATAAGGATACCTTCCAGAAGATGAAAAAGGGAGTGAAGATTATCAATTGTGCACGTGGAGGTATCGTCAATGAAAAAGACCTCTATGATGCGATAACACAGGGTAAGGTGGCAGGGGCCGCGCTCGATGTCTTTAAAAATGAACCACCGGGTAACCATCCTCTTTTCACCCTCGATGAAGTTATTGCCACACCCCACCTGGGCGCCTCCACCTATCAAGCTCAGGCTAAAGTGGCAATCGCTATCGCGCAACAGGTAATTGACTATCTGGAAAAAGGGATTGTGAGAAATGCCATCAATATGCCCTCAGTAAATCCGGAATTACTAGAACAGGTAAAGCCCTATCTTACCCTCGCTGAAAAAATGGGGAGTTTTTTAGCCCAGATTATCTCAGATGGCATAAAGGAAGTCACTATTGAATACAGCGGAGAAGTTACTCACTATGACCTTGCCCCTCTCACTGTTTCCATAGTAAAAGGTATACTGTCAGCGGCACTTGCAGAAATGGTCAACTATGTGAATGCGCCCATTTTAGCAAGAGAGCGGGGTATCAAGGTGAGTGAAATCAAGACAGAGGATACAGAAGGGTTTACCACCCTCATTACCCTTACCATTAAAAACAAGGATGGTGAACACTCAATAGCAGGAACCCTCTTTGGAAAGGGAAACCCTCGCATAGTAAGAGTAGATAACTTCATTACCGAAGCCAAACCGGAGGGACACATCCTCTTTATGCACAATTACGATAAACCCGGTGTTATTGGTGCAATCGGAGAGATCCTAGGGAAAAACGGAATGAACATTGCCAACATGCACTTGAGCAGGCAAAAGCGAGGAGGTATCGCCATGTCTCTCATCCACCTGGATGAGAGAGTATCAACTGAGGTGTTAAAGACACTAAGCACACTACCTCACATCATATCAGTAAAACACATAACCCTTTAACCCTATAACGTAGAACTATCACTCACCCTCAGGGTGAGGAGAGCATAGCATAATGCCAAAGAGTAAATTGCCTCATATCATCGAAAAGATTGTAGAAACCTACGACAGGGAAGATGGGATCAATCATATAGAGGGCCCCAATCTTCCCTCACGCGAGAGGGTGGTAGAAATCGTCAATAACTTTATCAACGTACTCTTCCCCGGATATTACGAAAAGCAAGAGCTCTCTAAGGAAACTGTCACCTACTACATCTGGGAAAAGATCGCAACCATCTACCATCTCCTGTCCCGAGAAATCTTTAAAAGCTTAAAATCACCTTATGGACGACAGGAGGATAATGAAAAAAAACTTTCAGATGAATCAATCGAGCTCACCTTTGCCATCTTAAATAAAATTCCCAAGATCCGTCAGCTGTTACGTGATGATGTGCGCGCAGCGTATGAGGGTGATCCTGCCGCCAAGTGTCTCGATGAGATTATCCTGAGTTATCCAGGTACCGAGGCAATTGCCATCTATCGGGTAGCCCACGAGCTTCACCTTCTCAACGTTCCCTTAATTCCAAGAATTATGACTGAATATGCCCACGGTAACACGGGAATCGATATCCACCCTGGGGCATCCATCGGACAACACTTTTTTATCGACCATGGCACGGGCGTAGTAATTGGTGAGACCACTGAGATTGGCAGTAATGTGAGGATCTACCAGGGGGTAACCCTTGGGGCGCTCAGTGTGCAAAAGGATGCTTCAGGAAATATTGAGAGAGGGAAAAAGCGCCATCCCACCATTAAAGATAACGTGATTATCTATGCGGGCGCGACCATTTTAGGTGGGGAAACGGTGGTGGGTGAAAACTCTATCATCGGTGGTAACGTATGGCTGACCGAATCGATACCACCCTACACCATTTTAACTAACAAGGCACCCGAATTAACCCAGAAGAAATATCTCTGACGCTACCACGATTACTAAAAAGGAGGTGCTACTATGACCTGGCTTAAATGTTCAAAGTGTGGCTATACACTGAACACTGAGATTCCACCTGAGCAGTGTCCCTCGTGTAAGGAGAAGTGCGCATTTATTGACACCACCTGTTATACCCCTGAGTGTGGTGGCCCCGGTCACATCGATCCCCGAATAAAAGGTCAGCAGTAAGAGTGCGCACTACCATTTACCAATGTAAAAGGAGGCTACGAGTATGCCAGAGATAAAAATGTACTCACTTTCTACCTGACCCCACTGTCACCATGCGAAGGAGTATCTTTCGCAAAAGAACCTTTCCTTTACCGAATTCGACGTAGCTGAGGATAAAACAGCACGCGATGAAATGATAAAGTTAACCAATCAAAGAAGTGTTCCGGTCATAGTGATTAATGGACACATTATCATCGGCTTTGATCAAAATAAGATAACTGAAGTACTCGCTCAGTCATAGGTGATCTAAAAAGGAGAAAGGTGGTATGCGCACCAGTCGTTTCGTCTTCATCCTCTTCTTGGTTGGGGTACTATCACCCCTACTATCCACTCTCGGCTGGAGCAAGGATGAGTCTACACTGCAAGAAAAAACTCCACTCCCCTTCTATCCCTCACTAATCAACACCCACACCGGAAAACCTGTTACCTCTCGCGAGTTTACCTCACCTGAGATCTGCAGCGGCTGCCATGTCGAGCTCTACAATCAATGGAATGGATCCATGCACTCCCGTGCCTACCTTGACCCCATTTTTCAAGCACTCTGGAAACTGGGGTCTCAAGAAACAGAGGGACTCACCGACAAGCTCTGTGCCGGTTGTCACACCGGAATCGGCACGGTGAGCGAAGAGATCATCCTGAGAGATGGTGAATTTAAGGTGAGCGAGATTGCCGCACAGGGGGTCCAGTGTGATCTCTGCCACACCGTGGTAAAATCAACCTTTTTAGAAACTCCCACCCACGAACCCCAGAATGCCTCAATGGTACTGGAACCAGGGAATGTAAAAAGAGGACCCTATAAAGATTCTACATCTCCTTTTCATCAAACCGCATACTCAGAACTTCACACCACCTCAGCATTCTGTGCCAACTGCCACCATGTCTTCCACCCGGTCACCAATTTTCATATAGAAAGAACCTATGATGAGTGGAAATACTCGGTGTACGCCCAGAACGACATCCAATGTCAGGACTGCCACATGGTTCCTGTCGCACAGGCCATTGAAACCGCCCGCACCCTTAAAAAACAGCACAATCCAGGGAAACCGTGTATCATGGGTCCCGCGAGGGATCAAGTCTACACCCACGAGTTTGTTGGTGGTAATTTTACCCTCACCGCACTTCTCGGCTTTCCTCAGCACGCAGAGATTGCTAAGGAAAGACTCCAGAGTGCTGCTGAACTCACCCTGACCGTCCCTAATGCACCTCAAAGTGGAAACCTCGCCACCGTTGAGGTGAAGGTAACCAATGTGGGGGCTGGTCATAATCTTCCCACCAGTCTCACTGAGGTGAGGGAGATGTGGGTAGAAATGGTAGTAACGGGAGCACACGGTGCTCCCCTCTACCAGTCTGGTAAGGTAGATAGAGAAGGCACCATTGATCCTAACGCAAAAATCTTTCACGCCAAATCGGTCAATGCAAAAGGCGAACACACTTATAAACCCTGGGAGATAACCCGATTCGAATATAACCACACTA
>CAYYOQ010000027.1:7518-14840 GCA_964473235.1 uncultured Thermodesulfobacteriota bacterium
GGCGAACACACTTATAAACCCTGGGAGATAACCCGATTCGAATATAACCACACTATCCCCCCCAAGGGCTTTACCTCTCTTGAATACACCTTTTTAGTGCCTGCCACCGAGAATGGTCCTCTCACGGTACGTGCAACCTTGCGATATCGATCGTATCCACAGGCACTGGCTAATCTCCTGCTAGGGAAGAATACGTTCAGCCTGCCCATCGTCGATATGGCTCAAAAAGAAGCTACCGTAAAAGTAAAGAAATAGCACGGGTAGATACTGCGTGCTCTCGGAGGAAAAGATACGCTCACCATGTAATGAGTACGATGGTTAAAAGTTAATTACAACACTTACACGAAAGGAGAGAACATGAACAAACTAACTTTAACAGCTCTCGCTTCCCTACTTTTATTTTCTCTATATCTAGCTCTCCCCTGTACGCTGGCACAGACCAAAACAGGGCACTCCCAAGATGACCCCACCAAGCAACTCTTTGAAGCCAAGTGTAAACCGTGCCACTCCCTGGACAAAGTAAAAGAAGCCCACCTCAACAAAGATAAGGCAAAGGATATTGTAGAAAAGATGAGACAAAAGCCCGGTGCAAATATATCACAGGATGAAGCATCAAAAATATATAACTACTTGGAGGGTTATTTTGCAGTACGACCAGAGGCACCGGTGGCGCCAGCGCCTGGACTATAACAAAAAGAAAGGGGAATCAACGCTATGAAACTCAAAGGAAGTAAAACAGAAAAAAACCTATTAGCCGCCTTCGCGGGAGAATCTCAGGCCAGAAACCGCTATGCTTATTTCGCCAGTGTGGCACGAAAAGCGGGGTTTGAGCAGATTTCAGCAATCTTTCTTGAAACCGCTGAAAATGAAAAAGAACATGCAAAACTGTTTTTTAAATGCCTGGAAGGGGGTGAGCTGGAAATCACCGCATCCTACCCCGCAGGGGTGATCGCCGACACAAAAGCTAATCTTACTGCTGCCGCTGAGGGAGAACACCTTGAGTGGACAAAACTGTATCCTGAGGGAGAAAGAGTAGCGCGCCAAGAAGGTTTCAATGAAATCGCTGATGCTTTCAAGGGAATTGCACTGGTAGAAAAGTCGCACGAGACCCGTTACAGAAAACTTTTCAAGAATTTAGAAGAGGGGAAAGTATTCACCAGAGACATCACCGTGAAGTGGAAATGCCGCAACTGCGGTTTACTCTACGAGGGACGAGAGGCACCCAAAACCTGTCCCACGTGTGAACACCCGCAAGCGTTCTTTGAATTGTTTTGTGAAAA
Source organism: uncultured Thermodesulfobacteriota bacterium (assembly GCA_964473235.1). GTDB lineage: Bacteria > Desulfobacterota > WTBG01 > WTBG01 > WTBG01 > CAYYOQ01. The sequence continues at coordinate 8,799 of CAYYOQ010000027.1, forward strand.
CTATTAAATTAAGAATAGGACTCTCTCACACCACTACGTATCTTCGACAACGCTTTTAAGGTAAGTAATCATGATGGGCAACTCCTGGCGTCTTGGAAAAATTTTCGGTATCGAGATACATATTGATGCAAGTTGGTTCATTATTTTCATTCTTGTCACCTGGACCCTTGCAGGCCAGTACTTCCCCTCTCAAAATCCAACCTGGTCGCCCCCACTAAACTGGTCTTTGGGAATCATTGCCAGTATTCTTTTTTTTGCGTCCGTCTTAGCCCACGAACTCTCTCACTCCTTGGTAGCGATTCAGCAAGGTGAGAAGGTAAGGAATATCACCCTCTTCATCTTTGGAGGGGTGGCACAAATCGGTGCAGAACCGGATACTCCTCGCAAAGAATTCCTGATTGCCCTGGTGGGCCCTCTCACCAGTATCGCTATTAGCATCGTTTCAGGTATGGTCTGGTGGCTCTCTCGTGAAATCAGCACCCCTGTTGCCTCCATTGCACGTTACCTCAGTATCATTAATGGGATGCTTGCCTTTTTCAATCTGATTCCCGGATTCCCCCTCGACGGTGGCAGAATGGTGAGGTCCCTCATCTGGGGAGTAAGCAAGAATTTAAAACTCGCAACTCAGGTAGCTTCCTTTAGTGGCAAAGTGGTAGCCTTTTTGCTGATACTCTGGGGGGTCAAGCAGATTTTCTCAGGGTTAACTTTAAATGGTATCTGGATGATATTCATTGGGTGGTTCTTGTACACCGCCGCCGTGAGCAGTTACCGTCACCTGCTGTTCAAAGACGCATTGCGTGAGGTGAAAGTAGAAGACCTCATGATTACCAATTTTGAAACTGTACCTCCGCATATTACCATCCAGCAGCTTGTCGATGACTACCTCCTGCGCCATCGAGATCGGGGATTTTTAGTCGTTGAGAATGGGTTAGTCCAAGGCATCATCTGTCTACACGACGTGAAGAATACACCACGAGAACGCTGGTCCACCACCACTATTAAAGAGATTATGATTCCTAAGGATCAACTGGAAAAAGTCTCCCCGGGAGACGATGCGAGTATGGCATTAGAAAAATTGAGCGCTAAAAATATTCACCAGATCCCGGTGGTGCAGGAAAACAGGGTAAAGGGATTATTGCGGCGCAATGATATTATTAACTATTTACAGTTTCACACTGAGGTAGGGGTAAAACCAAGTTAGATCCGCCCTTAACCCCCACTAAAAGTACGACGAGAAGACTGTCGATATTCATCCAAAGTACAGGAGATAAGATTATGATGAGAACTAGTGTTAATGACATTAATAAAAAGGTGCTTTCAACTGCGATAAAGTTTGAAGAAGATGGAAGGAAGCTCTACCTCGCCTGTGTAAAAAAAACCATCCACCCCTGGGGAAAAAGTCTCTTCCAATCGCTTGCCGATGATGAGTTGAAACATATTGCAAGGCTTAAGGAGACGTTCAAAAAACTCACCGTGTCAGAAAAATTTATTAAGGGGCCGCTGCCACTGGCTGCTGAAAAAAAGTGGAAGAACATCTTTGAAAAGGCAACGTCTAAAATCACTAGGGTAGTAAAGGCATCACGCAGTGATCGTGATGCACTCACCTTGGGAATAGAGTTTGAAGAAAAAGGAATGAAGTACTACAGGAAACTTGCGGAAGAATCCAGACACCCGCTTGAAAAGAAATTCTACCAGATCTTGGCACAAGAGGAACGCAGTCACTTTCTCATCCTCAAGGATTCGTACGAACTGCTTACTGATCCCTCAACCTGGTTTGAAAAAGCTGAGCGAATCGGCCTCGATGGAGCTTGATAAAACCATTCATATAAGTTATATTTTAACCAGTGTTCCCCCTTTACCACTCACACCGTCATACCTAAGGAGAACGGAGAGCAAGCATGAAGAAATGGAAATGCACAGTCTGCGGATATGTCCACCGGGGAGAAAATCCACCTGAGAAATGCCCCATCTGCGGTGCGGGTAAGGACAAATTTAAATTGATTGAATAGTCACTCCATGAAGATACTTGGCATCTATGGAAGCCCACGGAAAGAGGGGAACACCTCTCTTCTCCTGCGAGAGTGCTTAAAAGGTGCTCAAGAAAAGGGAGCGTTCACCACCGAACTCTTTGTGTGTGACAAGCAGATCAATCCCTGCATAGAGGACTATAGCTGTGCCCGCACCGGTCAGTGTTGTCTTAAGGACGAGATGCAGGATATTTACCTACAGCTGATCGAACATGATCAGATTATCGTCGCCGCGCCCATTTTCTTTTACAGCGTGAATGCCCAAACCAAGGCGCTCATCGACCGCTGCCAAGCCTTCTGGTCACATAAATACCTCTTAAAGCATCCCCTTGGGAGCGGGGCAAAGAAGAAAGGAGTGTTTATCTCAGTGGGCGCCACCAAGGGTGTGAAACTGTTTGATGGCGTTCTCCTCACTATGAAGTATTTCTTTGATGTAGTAGACGCAGAGTTTTACGCAAAACTCCTCTATCGCGGCATCGACGCTTCAGGGGATATTCTCACCCATCCTACCGCATTAAAGGAAGCATATGAGCTAGGTCACACATTGGCCACTATCTAAGATCACTATTGAAAAATAACCAGGGAGAAAATCATGGGAAAAGTAGCGCTGAAAAAAGATATCTATTGGGTAGGTGCCATTGACTGGAACATCAGAAGCTTCCATGGGTATACTACCCCACGAGGTTCCACCTACAATGCCTACCTGATAGTAGATGAGAAAGTAGCGCTCATCGATACGGTCAAGGCACCTTTCTTTGAAGAGATGGTAGAGAGAATACAGGAAATCATCCCGCCTGATAAAATTGACTACCTCATCACCAATCATCTGGAATTGGATCACTCTGGCTCACTCCCTAAAATTAAGGAGCTGGCAAAAAATGCAACCATGATTGCGAGCGAACGTTGCAAGGGAGGATTAGCCCGATACTTTAAGAAGGAATGGCCTCTCCACACCGTGAAGACGGGTGATACGCTGGATCTGGGTAAGAGAAAGGTAACCTTTGTCGAGGTACCTATGGTGCACTGGCCAGATTCCATGGTTACCTACTCACCGAGCGACAAGATACTCTTCTCTAATGATGCCTTTGGTCAGCACCTGGCAACCTCCAAGAGATTTGATGACGAGGTAGGATGGGAAATTATTTATCCCGAAGCAGCTACCTACTACGCCAATATCGTCATGCACCTCTCAGGCCCGATACTCAAGGCGCTCGATCAGGCAAAGGAGTTGGCAGTCGACATGATTGCCCCCTCTCACGGGGTAATCTGGCGAACCAATATAGAGAAGATTGTTAAATCCTACTATTCCTGGGTGAAGTTTGAAGCGAAAGAAAAAGCGCTGATTATATACGATACCATGTGGGGAAGCACTGAGAAGATGGCTAAGGCTATGGGTGAGGGTATCGCAGAAGAAGGGGTAGAAGTGAGGGTGATGAATATCACCCAGACTGGCAGAACTGAGATCATGAGGGAGGTACTTGATGCTAAGGCAGTGCTCATCGGTTCACCCACTATCAATAATGGTATGTTTCCCACGGTAGCTGATTTTCTCTGTTACTGCAAAGGACTCAGGCCGCAAAAGAAGATCGGCGTTGCCTTTGGATCATACGGGTGGGCAGGTGGCGCAACCAAAGCCATTATTGAAGAGCTTAAGGCCACAGGCATAGAAGTTGTTGAACCTGAAGTAAAGTATCCCTATCTCCCTGAGAGAGAAGAGCTGGAACAGTGTAAAGCACTGGGCAAAAGGATAGCTGCCCAGATAAAGAAACAGTGAGCAGTAGTATTGTGTTCAGTTGACAGTTTACAGCAAAAATATATTCTTCCTGGTAACTGATTCACAGAAAGGAGCGTATCATGTCACAGGTTGGAGAAATATACCTTTGCGAGATTTGCGGTAATAAGGTAAAGGTACTGGAAGCAGGTGGAGGAGAATTGGTCTGCTGTGGTGAACCCATGTCCAAGGTCAAAGGATAATACCAGCTACCGCACTACCAATCTTAAAATGTTCCTATCACCACAACTAGTACTCTTAAGTATGGTTTACTTCTACGAACCGAGGGAGTTCATGTATCAGTGTATAAAGTCGCCCCGCGAGGGGGCTTTTGCTTCGTGGGTGCAGCGTAAGCTATCACTAGGGTAATAACTTCAACAGGAGGTGTATCTCAATGCCATTAGAAATAAGCGATGCAAATTTTAAAAGTGAAGTTATTGAGTCTTCAATGCCGGTGCTCGTTGATTTCTGGGCACCCTGGTGCGGTCCCTGCAAGATGATTGCTCCCGTGCTGGACGAGCTTGCCAAAGAATATGAGGGAAAAATAAAAATTGTAAAGCTCAATGTGGATGACAATCAGGGCACTGCGACTGAATTCGGTATTAAGGGTATTCCCACCTTAATCCTATTCAAAGATGGGAAAGTCCTTGAACAAACAATAGGAGCGCAATCCAAAGAACTTCTCAAGAAGATGGTTGAGAAATCTCTATAAGCATAGTTCGCGCTGAATGATAGCACAATTCTTCAGTCATGAATCTAGGGGCGATAACTCTTTACATTAGTCAAACTGCTAACCGGCTAACTCACTACTGTGTTCATGAATCAGATCTGCGTTGAAGCAATCGACACTCTCAAAGAAACGGCAGAGTCTGCCCTCACCCACTTTGCAAAAGTAAAGGCGTATGTAAAATACGCAGACATTCGCCTTGAGCTATCGGAAGAACGGGGAGCACATAGCGAGAATGGTGAGGAAAAATACAGCGGTAAAGATTACAGCTTCTCTCTGGGAGTGCGGGCGCTCGCAGGAGAGGCTATCACCGCACCTGGATACTTTGGCATCGCGTTAGGTAAAGATGCTCTTGCCACATTCTCATCCATCCTGGAAACTGGCCTGACCCACGCGTATGAACGGGCCCTCTACAACGCCCGATGTAAAAACCAGGCGAGAGGCCAGTTTAAGAAAGTAGGACAAAGTTTATACGATACCCACCTCGCACCCATAGAAATCTGCCAAGATACAGTACCTGCAGAATTTACCATCAGTCCTTTAAGCATTTCACCCACCTCCATCTCACGGCATGTGAGAGATATCTCTCAAGAAATTAAAACTTTGAACAAAAGTATTGTATTCAATCACATCGCTGCGTCTACCATGCTCCTAAGAGAATTTTTTACCTCAACTGAGGGAGCATCCATAGATCAGGCCTTTGCCATCACCCACGGCATAGCCTATGTAGTCGCTACCGGCAAAGAAGGTGTTCAAGAACACTATGATGATATCGGCCACCAACGCGGCTGGGAAATCATTGAGAGAGGATACCATGGTCCTTTCATGTACCACAAAGACCTAAGAACATTTTCGCTCGAACTCGCTCAAGAAACAGTAGAGCTCTGTAACCAACCTGCGCTTAAAGGTACGGAAGATGAGGTGACGGTTATCACCGATCCTCATTTTAATGCCCTCCTTTCCCATGAGATCATAGGCCACCCTCATGAACTTGATAGGGCCCTTAAGATGGAAACAGCGTATGCGGGTCGATCCTGGCTTTTTAATGACTTAGATCACCATCAACTGGGAAAACAGGTAGCCTCTCCCCTGGTATCAACGTATTCTGATCCTTCACTGCCAGGCTTTGGACACTATACCTATGACCATGAGGGAACACCGGGGAAAAAGGTCTTTCATATTGAAAAAGGCTTCTCTAAAGCGTTTATGAATAGCAGACAGACCGCTGCCATCCTCAACTCAGCACCGAACGGTTCCTACAGAAGTACCGATGCCTCCCTTGTTCCCCTGATCCGAATGTCAACTACTGTGTTCGAAAATGGTTCGCGAGATGTTCAAGACATTATCGGCGAGGTAGATCACGGTTACTATCTGGTGGGACACCGTATTCCCTCCATTGCAGAGTCACGAGAAAATTTTCGCATTTCTGCGAGGAAAGTATACGAAATAAAAAATGGTCGGTGTGGTCAGCTCTATCGTGATGGTGGCATTACTGCGGATAGTCGGAATTTCCTCAT
>CAYYOQ010000028.1:0-14685 GCA_964473235.1 uncultured Thermodesulfobacteriota bacterium
GCTTCAGTGATTTGGTTGCCTATAGTAAATACCGGGTTCAAACTGGTGGTCGGTTCTTGAAAAATAATAGAGATGTTATTTCCCCGAATGTGCCTGATTGCAGATTCGGAGAGGCTAAGGAGGTTTCTACCGCGAAAGAGGATGGATCCCCCTGCGTAGAAACCTGCAGGTTTTTGGACGAGCTTCATTATTGAAAGTGCGGTCACTGATTTGCCGCACCCTGATTCACCAACGAGGGCAAAGGTTTCCCCTTCAGCAATGTCAAAGGATATTCCATCCACTGCCTTGGCAGTACCTTCAGCTGTATGGAAGTAAGTTTTGAGATTTTTAACTTCAAGTAATAGATTAGACATATAATATAATAATCGGATAATAATTATGATTTCAATCTTGGATCAAGGGCATCTCGCAGCGCATCACCAAAGAGATTAGCGGGGAGTACCAGACCGAACATAAAGAAAAAGGCTGCACAGAGATTCCACCACACGATGGGTTCTCGGGCAAGTTCGAGCCGGGAGGTATTAATCATATTACCCCAGCTCTCCATACTGGGATCCACTCCGATTCCGATATAGGCGAGTACCGCTTCAGCTAACACCAGACCTGAAAATCGGAGGATGAATGAGATTAATATAATGTGCATGAGATTGGGAACAATGTGACGAAACAGAATTTTTAGACGGTTCACTCCGAAGGAGAGTGCCGCCTGAACGTAGTCGAGCTCCCGCAGCTTGAGTGTCTCCCCTCTGATGAGACGGCAGAGGCCAGTCCAGGAAGTAATACCCATAATGAGACAGAGAGAGAGCAACCTCCGGTCGGCCCTCCACGCAATATCTCCCAATTCTTCTCCTACCTCTACCAGAAGCATGAAGCTTACAATTAAGAGTACACTGGGAATAGAAGAAAGAGTTGAGTAAATATATTGAATGAGGTCATCTACGATACCACCGAAATAACCCGCGATGACCCCAAAAAATATTGCGAAGGGAATTACAATCAGGGTGGTTACACTTCCGATAACCAAACCGGTTCTTATGCTCTTGATAGAGCGGTAGAAAACATCATTGCCTATCTTATCGGTTCCAAACAGGTGGTAGGAAGGTGAGCATTGGATCAGGAGCGCGAGAGGGATAGTGATGGCGAAAGAGATAATCAGAGTGCAGGCAACAGATTGCCCAGAGATGTTTCTCTCTTTTTCTCTGGAACCGTTTCGTGAGAAAAGCGCGATGAAACTATGTACGCTTCCTAAGATGATACCGGCGAGCACCACCGCTGCAATACTTCCCTGAGTGACTGCTTTAATTACGCGCAGTGTAATGTCTTTAATTTTAGCATCGCTGCTGGAAAGATGGGCACCGCCGTAGATGAGCCTGGGATAGGTGCGCAGGGTGCTACCGTTGGTGGCTGAAAAGCTCTCTTTTATATACTGATGGGTTGCGAAGGGTGCAGAGTAGGTTTTCTCAACCTGTTGACGCAGCGGGGTAGTGAGCACATCCAAGAGGCTTAAGGTAACGCCGGTATTTTTATCCTCAAAGTGAATAGTATCAATGAGTGCAATGCTCGCATAGAGAGAGAGCAAGAAGAGCGAAACCATGGCAGCGCGGTTACTTTGCACCTGCCGCCAGGCACTACGCCAGTATTCTCTGCGTCGAGCGGAGAGGATAAAGACACTACCGGAAGCGAGAAGAATGAAGATGAAGATGTCAGTAGGAAGCACCCGTATCATGGTTCACCTATTCGAATCGGACCCGTGGGTCCACCAGGGTATAGCTGATATCAGTGAGCAGTAGTCCCACAATGTAGAGGATGGAGCCGAGGTACACCATGGACCTCACGATGGCAAAATCCTGAGCCTGAATTGCATCAATAGTAAATGACCCCAACCCTGGGATGGCAAAAAACGATTCCATCAGCAGACTGCCCATGAAAAGAAAAGGAATGGTCATGACCACCGTAGTAAGCAGGGGAATCAGTGCATTCTTAAGACAGTGCTTGAAGAGCACCATCTCTTCAGGAAGCCCCTTCGCCCGTGCCGTTCTGATATAGTCTTTGTTAATTTCTTCAAGAAAGATGGTGCGGGTGAATCTGAGGTCACCCCCGATGCCAGCTACCACACCAATCAGGATGGGAAGAGACACAAACTTGAGGGCATACCATCCGGTATCATAGCCGGAGATGGGGAACAGTTTGAGCACTATGCCGAAGAGATACTGGCCTCCAATAATATAGAAAAGTCCAGAGATGGACATCATACTAATGCACACGATGGTACCGACATAATCAAGGTAGGTGCCTCTGCAGTATGCAAGTATCATGGCAAAGGTAATTTCCGCCAGTATGCCAAGGAGAAAGGTGGGGAGCGCGATGAGGAGGCTAGGTTTCATGCGCCTTTTGATCTGAGAGGAGATGTCGATGTTATTGCGGTCACTTTTTCCAAAATCGAACCAGAGCAGGCCAATGGATTTTTTAAAAAAGATGGTCTGCGAGATTTTAGCACTACCCTGTTCCTGGTTGTTGATAAAAAGAGGAAGGTGGTAGTTGTGTTCTCTCTTCCAGTGATCGACTGCCTCCTGGGTAATATTCTTTTCACCCAGTATTTTTCTTGCTACCTCATCAGGTGAATTGACGTAAAAGAACAGGAAAAAGATGATCGCATTCACCCCGATAATAATCGGTATGGCGTAAAGGCAGCGACGGATAATGTAAGCTAACATGGGGTAGTAAAAAAAAGTGGTTAGGTAGCTATGAGCTGATCAATGCTTTTCTTCGTTTCCTCATCAGCACAATCACCGGAAGTGTTATCATCACTCCTATGATTAAAAATATTTCCACTGGCCACCAGAGAGGCTGATTCCAGGCAACACGTTTTTCTTCTCTGGTAGGGGAGTCGATGCGAATATATTTTAAGGTATTATTAGCCATGGCGTGTGGTTTTGCATTAAAAACCCACTGGTGGTACAGTCCAAACTCCAGGGGATAATATCCCCACATCCAGGGGGCATCACGTCGTACACACTCTATCATCTTTCTGATAAGTGACAAACGTTCAGGGGTGTTTTCCATACTCTCCATTTCTCTGAAGAGCTGGTTAAAATCTGGGTTGTCATAGTTGGCAGCGTTTTCTCCACCGTACTGCTTTTTACCATTGGGGCCGTAGAGGAGGAAGAGAAAGTTCTCCGGGTCAGGATAGTCAGCATTCCAGCCCCAGAAAAGCAGTTGAAAATTCCCCGCTAATACCTTTTCCTGAAAACGGTTGTAATCAGTAGTCCTTATTTCGAGTGCAATCCCAATCTTCTGGAACTGCTTTTGGAGCCATTTGAGTTGTGATTGTGCCTCAGGACCAGTCCAGGCATTATCAAATCCTATGAGTAGAGGTTTACCGCTCAACGGATCTCTCCCCCCAGGATAGCCTGCCTCCGCAAGGAGCTTCTGTGCTGCGGCAATTGGTTTTCTCACCGCTTTTGATTGTTTGGTATCCCAGGCATACAGGTGGGGATCAATTCCACTTTCTCCCCCCTCATAGCCAAATATACCGGGAGGGATGGGGCTTTGAGCAGGAGTGCCTCTCCCGTTAGCAAAAATCTCAATCCACTCCTCAATATCAATGGCGATAGCGATGGCCTGCCGGAGTTTTTGCTTCTCCGGGGTATACCCGCCTACCAGTGGGTCACGCATGTTAAAGGCAAAATAGAAGGTGCTGGCGGTGGTAGAAGTGATAAGCTGAATCTTCTTTTTTAAAAATGGTTCAGTGAGTTGCATTGCCCCCTCGGAAGAAAAGGCAATAACCTGATCAAAATTATCAGAGGAGATGCCTGATGAATCGTAGTAGCCTTGAAAGAACTTATTCCAGCGAGGGATGGATTCCCGTTCGAGTTTGAAAATGACTTTATCAAAGAAAGGCATTACTTTACCCGCATCAGCAAGATGTCCGGTTATCCTGTCTGCTGGCTCTCCCTCTAAAGGATAGGTTTCTTTATGGAAGTTTTCGTTTTTTACTAGAATAATTTCTAAATTGGGGTCGAATACCTCAATTCTAAAGGGACCTGTTCCCACGGGGAAGCACTGAAGGGTGATGTTCTTCTTAATGAGGGGACCCTGGCTATAGAATTTGTCTGCCTCCCAGGGGATGGGGCTAAAAAATGGCATGGCGAGCCAGTAGAGAATCTGGGGATACTTTTTTTTAAGAATGAGCTGAAAGGTGTGGTCATCTTTCTTCACCACTCCGGGGAAAGGAAAGTTGTGGTAGTCAAGCCAGAGGGGGTTTTCTTTTTCATCTGTTTCTTGATTATAGCTAAATCCTGCGATGCGTTTCCTCTGCTCCCGCTCTCGCTCCAGGGCCATTTCCAGGGACTGGGCGAGGGAATCAAGGCCGAGAATGTATTTTGCCAGGAGAGGGAAAATCGGGCAGCTGCTGCGGGGATCAGCCATGCGGTAGATTTGATAGATGTAATCATCAGCCTTAAGTTCACGATTACCTGTCTCGGTGAAATCCTTGGTACCATAGATTGCTGAAACGTCACGATCGTTGAGCTGGTGGTAGAGATAGTGGTTATGCCTATCTCGAGCGAAGCAGGGATGTTGCTGATAGTAAATCCCTTTTTTAATTTTTATTTCATAGGCTGCCTGGTGTACTTCTTGAGCAGGAGGGTTCGTAGCCAGGGGGGTTCCATTTTTATCACGATAGCGTGGTTGGGGAATCTCTTCGGCAGTGAGGGGTATCAGCTCATAGGGACGCTTCAGGTAGTGGTACTGAAGCGGTGGTTCGTAAATCTGGCAGATGAGGGAGTATTCATCAGCGCTGTATGACCGGGCCGGATCCAGTGTTTTAGGCTGTTCGTGAAAGGTGCTATGGTAGATGCTGCCACCGCTCTCTGAGGCTCGGTAGGGGTTGTTGAGTGGTTGCTGACAGGAGCACACTACAAGGGCACCTATCAGGATAAGAAGCACCATTATCGCCTGGTGGGTACTCACTAATTGACGATATTCCATAGGACGTAGTATGAGAGAGAAGACGGAGAACGGGTCAGGGTTAGCCACACCATTACTAAAAGATGTCAGCAGAGAAGATGTAGATTTCTGTGTCTTTCTCCTTCCAGACGTCGGTGGACAGTCCCGCCTTGGTGCAGGTATGTTCCAGAAAGGTTTGCCTATCCCATCCGTACTCGGTTGCTACCTGTGGAAGCAGGAGACCGGAGTGGTATCCTTTAATGATGTAGATTCCGTGCGTGCCTACTTGTATCTCCTCGACGTTATCGATTTTTTTCAAGGGTGTTAACACCGAAATTTCTATCTCTAGCTCTTTGAGTTCATCTTTGGTAACAGATTTGAAGCGGTTGTCTTGAAAGGCAGCTGCCAGTGCCATTTCTTTAATGGTTTCGTGGAGCTGCTTCTGGGCACGGATATAGCCGATGCATCCTCTTAAGGTACCGTGCTTATGTAAGGTAACAAATGCCCCACTTTTCTCTTTAAGCTTTTCAGAGGTAATCTCAATGGCAGGGTATGGTTCACCTTTAGATTGGGATTCGATCGCGGCACGTGCGATTCTGTGGAGGATTTTCTTTTCCTCATCTGAGAGACGGAGATTGATACCGGTGTTCTTACTTTTTTCTTGCTCAGAGGCATAGAAGACTGCGGACATGTATCCCACCACTCCACGCTTGTCACCGGTGACATCACCTGAATTGGCATAGTGGAGAAGCTCTGACGTGGTGGCACCCAACTTTTTTGCGAGCAGCATAGTGATAATCATAGGACCTGCACCGCAGGCTTCACAGCTTCCCGAGGAGATATCATTATAGAGACCCTGTGGATCAAATTTTTTTACATGGTTGATTACCATGTTGTCGAGATCAACAGCAGTGTTATAGGGTTTGTAGTGGGAGAGATCAGAGCTTGCCACCACCAGCACGTTTTTGCCTTTTACCACCTTGAAAATAGATTCACTTATGGATTCGCAGGTAGAGAAGTCAAAGGAGCCTATAACCAGAGGGAGCAGCTTAAATTCACCTAGAGCGACTTTTAAGAAGGGCAGCTGTACCTCAAGGGAGTGCTCTTCACTGTGAGCTTGTGGCAGGGAGGAAATAATAGGATTTTGTTTCATAAGCTGTTGAGCGAGTTCAACATCGATCGGGATGAGGCCGAGGGGTATCTGGTAGGCTCCTTTAGGATACACTGAGGCACCTTGAAAATGGACCCGGTGGCTGGGTGCGATTACTATCACGGTGTCAACTTTTTTACCTTCAAGTAATTTGTAACTGTAAGCGGCAACCTGACCCGAGTAGATATAGCCAGCATGGGGAGCGATGAGAGCAACAACAGTGCCTGACACAGTCTTGCGGGGAACCTTACTAAGGAAGTCCTTTATCTGGGCTGAGAGGTCATCGGGGTCGGAAGTGTAAAATGTTCCTGCAACTGCAGGAGGCCTTACATCTTTCTTGTTTAACTCTTGCTTACTCATAGGTGCCTCCTCATGTGGTGTGGCAGTTTCTTTACACGCAAGTGGTGGGACACACACTACTAGAAAGAAGGTAAGAAAGGTAAAGTGTAGAAAGGGGTAGAATCTACTTGGTATGCTTTTATCCAGTCGTAAAGAGAGCATTGACAAACTCCTCTGCGCTAAACAAGCTTAAATCATCAAGGTCTTCACCGCTTCCGATAAATCGGATGGGTATAGCAAGCTCTTCAGAGATAGCCACGATAATGCCACCCTTCGAGGTACCATCGAGCTTGGTGAGCACGATGCCAGTCACCTCGATGGCTTGCTGGAAGAGGGTGGCTTGAGAGAGCGCGTTTTGTCCCGTGGTGGCATCAATGACCAGTAGTACTTCGTGGGGAGCACCCGGGTGTTCTCTCCCTATCACCCGTGTTATTTTTTTGAGCTCCTCCATGAGGTTGGTCTTCGTGTGCATCCTCCCCGCAGTGTCAATGATTACTATATCACTACCCTTTTTTGAAGAACTTTTCAAGGCATCATATACCACTGCGGAGGGATCTGAGCCGGAGCCCTGTTTAATAAAGGCGCACTCTATCCTCTTACTCCATACCTCGAGCTGTTCAATCGCTGCCGCTCTGAAGGTATCGGCAGCAACCAGTAGGACTTTTTTCCCCTGTGACTTAAAATAGTGTGCCAGCTTGGCTATGGTAGTGGTTTTCCCAGTCCCGTTTACTCCAATGACCATGATCACATAAGGAGTACCGTCGGGAAGAGGGAGGGACCGTTCACGAGGGAGAAGCAGATTATAGACACCTTCTTTAAGGTAGTTCTTTACGACCTCTGGTTTTTCAGCTTCACCTCTCTTCAGCTTAGCCTGAACCTGCTCAATGAGCTTGTGAGATGCTCTCACCCCGAGGTCAGAAGAAATGAGTATCTCCTCAAGTTCTTCGATAAGGTTGTGGTCAATGTCTTTCTTGCCTAAAATAAGATCATCAATTCTGGTAGTAAGAATTTCATTAGTTTTTGCAAGACACTTCTTGAGGGTGGTCAGGAACCCTCTTCCTTTAATCGAGGTCTTATCCTGCTGTTGAGTATCTCTTTGTTGTTTACTTTGTCCCAGTGTGATCCGCATCTGCGCTTATCTCGTTGGTAGTGATCTCAGGTAGTAGATAATTTTATATGTTACTATTGGAGAAATGTCAAGAAGATGGAATTGGTAAGGGGTGTGTTCACTGAAGCTGGACAGACACAATCTTTGACACACCTGGCTCTTCCATGGTGATGCCGTAGAGGGTGTGGGCAGATTGCATGGTTAACTTATTGTGGGTGATGAGTGCGAACTGGGAGTTGTGAGATATGTTTTTAAGATAGTGGTTAAAGCGAACAGCGTTGGTGTCATCCAATGCCGAATCTGCCTCATCGAGGAGATAGAAGGGACTTGGTTTGACTAAAAAGATTGCCATCAATAGGGCAAAGGCAGTCAGTGCCTTTTCACCTCCCGAGAGGAGATCAATGATTTGGAGTCTCTTCCCAGGGGGTTGCACCACGATATCAATACCTGTTTCAAAGATGTTACTTTCATCAGTGAGACGCAACTCAGCTCTTCCCCCCTGAAAGAGTTCCGGGAAGACCATTTTAAATTTCTCATTGATAGTGTGGAAGGTGTCAAGGAATTGCTGTTTGGTGGTTCGATTGATTTTATTAATGGCGAGGTTGAGTGATTCCAGTGATTTTGTTAAATCCTCTCGTTGCTCAGTGAGGAACTGGTAACGTTGCATGAGCTCTTCTTCCTCCTGGTCAGCGGCAAGATTTATTTCGCCCAAACCTTCAATCTTTCTTTTCAGTTCATCTAACCTCTGGTAGGATGTATCGCGATCTTCGCTGAGGGCCTCGGGAGGGGTGGTCTGGAGAAGGTCTTCTAAACCGAGGTGATACTTATCACTGATATCTTTGAGAAGGTGAGTGATGGTGAGCTGGTATTCGGAGAGTTGAAGGGTGAGCTCATTACTGGTTGCTTTTACCTCATCGAGGGAGTGTCTCAACTGTTTAAGTGCTTCCTCCCGCTCTCTCACCTGCTGGCCCTTTTCAACAAGGGCGTCTTTTTTCTTGTGGAGTGATTGCTCCAGTTCGTGGAGGATCTGCCGGTAGTGTGCTCTCTGGGTCGTGGTCTGTTGTAGCTCGTTTTCTAGCTGGTGGTGCGTTTGTTCATATTCCTTGCTCCGATGAAGTGCGTGGGTATGTTCTTCACTTAAGAGAGAACTAGTGTGCTTCATTCGTTGCAGGGTAGCGAGTGCGCTTTCACTCTTCTCTTTTTCAGCAGCGCTCTGTACCATAAGCGTGGTCATTTCACTCTGTAAGGTATCGATCTGCCGATGGAGATGACGGGCATTTTCCTGGTAGTGTGCCAGTGAGGATTCCTTTTCATTTTTACCTGCGATAGTTGACTCCTTCTGTTGCTGTAGCTGGGTAATTTCCGCAGCCACCTCTTGGATGGCTGCGGCAAGCTCTTGCACTTCACCTTCTAGGAGTTCTCTCCTTTGGCGTGTGTCATCCAGCTCCTTGTGCAGTTGATCTCTATCCCTGGTAAGGGAGAGGAGTGACATCTCTTCCTGGTGGATCTGTGCCTTGAGTGTTTCGTATTCTTGAGCGAGAGAGGTGCGCTTTCCCATCAGCTGGTGCCTGTGGTGGTAGAGCTGTTCGCGTTGCGGTGTGAGCTGAGAAAGTTGTGCACCGAGCTCTTTGATTTCTCTTCTCATGCTGAGGGTGTTTGAGTTTATGCCATGGTGAACACCGCCGGTGATAATACCGGCAGGGTCAATAATATCTCCCTCAAGGGTTACCAAAGTACACCGTATACCGTTGTTATTCCAGATGGCAAGGGCGGTAGAGATGGTATCAACCAGCAAGATGTCACTTAGTAAATACTCAACAATGGGTTGATATTCCTCTTTTGTTTTTACCAGTTGGATCAAGGGGTAGGCTTCCCCCTTTTCAGGTGAGAGTGCTACCGCGTCAGTCTGGTGGTTGCGTAAGTGGAGGGGGATGAAACTTACTCTTCCTGCGGCCTGTGTTTTGAGGTATTCAAGTGCCTCCACCCCCGCCACTTGGCTTTTTACCACCACATAGTGAAGCTTTTCACCAAGGATTGCTTCAAGTGCAGTCTCGTATTGTGGCTCAGTTTCAATAAAGTCTGCTACCAGGCCACACACCCCGTTGCGTTTAGTTGCCTGGTGATCCCTGAGCATGATGGTGCGCACTCCACTATCACACCCTTCGTATTTTTTCTGTAACTCCTCAAGGGACGAGAGACGTGAACTCACCCTCTCACACTGTTCGTTAACCTCAAGCAGATTACGCTCACACCCTTGTAGTTCTTCAGCCACGAGGTCTATGGTGTTCTCAAAGGTAACCTTTTGTGCTGCGTGGTGGCGTTTTGAGTCATCTACCTTGTGCAACTCCTGGTGTAAGAGAGAAAGCTCTTGCTCCAGTTGAGTGCGCCTGGTGAGGTAGTCCCCGATTTCTTTAGTGGTATGCTCACGTTTGAGCGTAAGACTATGGTGGGTTTTTTCCAATTGAGAGAGATGATTATTGAGGTGGGAGAGCGCCGTGAGGAGGTCAATAAGGGTGCCTTTTTCCTGATCTATCTGACTGTCGAGCTGGGCGCTCGTTTCTTTAAAGGCTGGAAGCTGTAGTTCCTTGGTAGCGAGTTCTGCGGCAATTTCCTGAACGGTGTGAGTGAGTTCACTGGTGGTGTGCTCGAGAAGTTCTATCTCCCTCTGGTGAGCCTCCATGCGTTGGGTAAGCGTTTCGATGTGTTGCAGGTGCTGTGTGTGCTGGTGGGTGAGGGAGACCATATCCTTGGTGAGATATTCAGCGTGAGCTTCTTCCTTTTGGCAGAGAGAAGAGGTTGTATAGATTTCCTCCTGGGTGCGGGTGAATAGCTTTTCTTCTTCAGTGAGATCAAGCTTTGCTTCCTCGATGGTAGCATCAGCAGCGCTCATCTGCGTAGTAAGTTTCAGTTCTTCTCTCTTACCCTGTTCTCGCTGTTCTCGTAAGTGTTCATGGTGGTTTTTGAGTGAGGCGTAGTGGCAGAGGGAAGAGAGGAGCTCAATTTTTTTTACTTCTTCTTTGAGCTCCTGGTAGCGCTTTAGCTTACTAGTCTGGCGCTTGATAGAGTTGAGTTGGCGTTTTACCTCAAAAATAATATCATCAACTCGAAGCAGGTTATTTTGGGTGGTTTCTAACTTAGCGAGCGCTTCCTTTTTCCGGTTTTTATATTTACTGATACCGGCAACTTCGTCGATGATCGACCTTCGCTCGAGAGGCTTGGAATTAATAATCTGTTCAACATTTCCCTGTTCTATAATGGAGTAGGCGTGGGCGCCAACTCCGGTATCGAGAAAGAGTTCCGTAATGTCTTTGAGACGGCAGGGGACTTTGTTAATATAGTACTCACTCTCTCCAGAACGAAAGAGACGTCGGGTAACCATGATTTCACTATACTCGCTATAGGGAGGTGGCGCACCACCAGTTTCATTAGAAAGCATGAGAGTGACCTCAGCCATCCCGGTAGGTTTTTTTGAGTCACTTCCACTGAAAATAACATCTTCCATTATTTTACCGCGCAGCTGTTTGGCACTCTGTTCTCCCAGCACCCAGCGGAAGGCGTCGACAATGTTACTTTTGCCACACCCATTTGGACCCACCAGTGCGGTAATACCTGAAGGGAAATGGAGTGATACTTTATCAACGAAGGTTTTAAACCCTACTATTTCGATGGATTTTACGTGCATTTATTTTCACCAAGGGGAGAATTTTTATTAGCAGTTTTTATTTACTACCATCCTATCAAAACAGGAGAAAATTGTAAAGTTAAAAATACAATAAAATGTATAATAATATCTATAAACCACAATATCTAGTGCTATAGATAGATAGTAGGTAAGAATAATTTAGGGATTGTAGGAGACTGGTGCAGGGGTAGTTTATTTAATTTCAGTTGCGAAAACAGATAATTTTTCTTTCCTTTTTATGGTCGCCGCGTAAGTGCGGGCCTCGTTAAGAGAAGAAAAGTTACCTATCGTTACCTTAAACCACTTTTGATCCATGAAAACCACCGCCGGGTAGCCTTTTGTTTTTAATGAAGTTGCCAGAATATCGGCCTTTTTTCTCTCTTTGAAGGAACCAGCATTAACGGTGTAGCCATTGGTTTTTTTGAAAACGGTCTGTGGTGGAGCAGGCTTCTTCGCTACTTTTTTTAAAGGACTGACCTGGGGGGTAGTGACTGCTGGCTGGGCCTTGGTAGATGCCTGGGGTAGGGATGGTGTGCTCAATTCCTGAGGTGGAAGTGCATCTTCTTTAACTCCCACTTTTGGGAGTTCCGGTAGGATAGTGGTGTGGGATGAACCTACTTCACTGGGCGTGGCTAAGATCTGGGGGGAAGTTTCTGTTACGGAAGTTTCCAGCGGTATGTTTTCTTGTGTGGATTTATAGTAAAAACCGAGCCACACTGAGATGATAAATACCACGGCAATAGCGGAAAGGATGAGAAGGTAGTTTCTCTTTCTTTCTTGGGGGAATTCAAATGATGCTTCTTCTGTGGAAGAAGGAAAGGATGGCTCAAATTCAGTTCTAAAATCTTCATCCCTTTTTTCTGCAAAGCTGAAGGTATCCTTTCCCCTCTCAGTTGTTCCAAAGGGTAAACCAGGTGATGGTTGTTTACTTTCAAGTGAGGGTTTAGATTTTTCAAGGCGCGCTTCCAGCGTTTCGATAGCCTCTCTCATTTCCTCAAAAACTCTGGTGGATAGGTTACAGGCTTCAGAGAGTTTATCCATGGTAGAGTGCTGTTCCTGAAGAGAGGCTTTGATAGTATCAATCTCTTCACCAAGCTGATCAATCTTGATAGCTAAGTGTGAGATTTCTTCTTCAAAGGCTTGGATCCCGTCGGAAGGAGTGAGGGGTGATGTTTTTAGTGCAGCGAGCGCACGATCAAAAGTGGTAATCCTTGATTCCAGGTCAAGGATCGTTCCCTTTACGATTTCGGCGTGGCTTGAGGTACTATCAAATTTGCTCTCAAGAGAGGTGAGCGCATGCTCCAGAGTTTCCACTCTGCGCGTAAGGTCAGAAGGGGCTTCAGCGTGCTTACTATTCTCTGCATTTTTTCTCTGTGGTTCCCACTTCCCTAGAGAGGTGTGATTCAGACTTTCAGTGGGGGCAGTTTTACTTTTATCAGTTAATTGCTCTTGGCTCTTTCCCTCGTTCATCATGGTGGCGCTCCCTTCATCTTCCGCGTAGGAGAGCAGCTCTACTCTGCAGAGAGGACAATGAGATATATTACCTTTAATCTTTAATGAACACTTTGGGCAGAATTTCATAGCATCGCTTGGGGTGTGGTTAGTGTGATCAACGTACCTGCATGAGGTTAAATAATAGTGTTATATTCTCACAGGTGATTTGTATTATCAAGATAAAAAAGGGTTGAAGTGGATACTAGGGTGAATTGACTGAGGGCAGCATACTGCTCCCCTCGGGGATGAGGTAGGTGAGCGGTGTGGTGCCTACGATGCTATAGGCAATATCGAGTGCTTCATCAAGGGTGGAAGCTGGTATAAGGGACATCCTTTTTACCTCTTCTGACGTCAGTGATGAGAGAAGGACGATCTGATACCTTTTTGCTTTTAAAAAGGTAGCGTAAGCTGTTTGACCATTGATTTCATAGTTGAGTCGCAGATTTCTTTCGAAACTATAAGCGCTTTCATGGTTGAACCACCCGATGAATCGTGGGTTACAGAACCCCTGAGCGCACTCAGCGAGCAGAATCATCACCCCACCTTCTTTAAGGGTAGCGGCTGCCATATCCATGGTTTTATGGGCCTGGATAAAGTTACTATCCCAGGGGTGACCTCCACAACTTACCACCACCAGATCCGCCTTCTGAGTTACCGGTACACAGAAGTGCTCTTTGAGAAAGCTGCATCCTTCGGCAAATGCGTCGTGCACATCGCCCGCAACTGCTTTTAGGAGTTCTCTTTGGGGAGAGAGGATGGTGTTGAATAAGAAAAGAGAGGGAAGATAGTTACAGGCTTCCGCCATATCTTCGTGAACCGGATTACCCTCTAGAATGCCAGTGTGTGCGAGGGGATGCCTTCCTCCCTGAGGATGTGGGTTTAACACTAAGAGGTGATTGGCAACACAAGCGTTGAATGATGAAACTCCCGGGAGGATGCTTTTCCTTCCTCCTCCATAACCAGCGAAGTAGTGAAACCGAATGCTTCCGGTGAGGATTACATGGTCAGACTCGATTAAGAGACGATTGAGCTCGAGCGGGGTTTCCCGGGTGGTGGTGCCGAGGTGTACCATCTGTTCTCTGCTGAATGCGTCGTGGTCTATCACCCTGATGCGCTGGTAAAGTTCAGCACCAACCAACTTTTTGTGTTCCTCAACGGTGTGCTTTCTGTGAATACCCAGGGCAGAGATAATGGTGATCTGTGTCTCATCAACGCCCCTTTGCTGAAGTCGGTTGATAATGATGGGGAGGTAGAGCTCGCTTAGGGTGGACCGGGTGATATCAGAAATAATAATGGTAACCCTACTGTATTTCTTAATGAAGTCATTGAAGGGTTTACTTTTAAGAGGTGTATCAAGAAGGTGTTCAATATATGCTTTGGGCTTCTTGAGGGGAGTTGGAAACACAGGTCTCAGCAGGGTAAAAGGGATAGGAAATCTCGGGGGAAGGGGAACTAGGCGGGTGCCGTAGGACAGGAGTAGTTCAGTGGAATACATGGTCTGGGTGTTGCTGGTCGTATGCTGATGGTTCATGGGATGGGGTGACCTGTGGTGCCGTATGGCACCATTTTCATTTTTAAATTATTTACCATTAGGTATATGGTTGGAAAAATAAAATCAAGAATTTTTTATCCCTAGAAACAATGGATGACCAATTAATACCATTTTTTTGATGAGTTTTAAAGAGCGGTGAAGCACACGCGAGGACATTTGTTTGTTTACGCGTTAGTTTAAGAGTTTTTAATTGCACGCACCATTAAAAGGAGGTATTAATATAGTATTAAAGGTTTTTCATTTTTATCCGATACCTAAACATCATACAAGAGGAGGTAGCCATGGATATAATTGTGAACGTCTGTATGGTTATCCTGACTATTGCTGTTGTCGCCTTAGTGGCTATGGTGATAATGGTATTACAGGATGTGAGGAAGACAAGAATCAAGCTGGTGGATTTTCTTGAGAAAATG
>CAYYOQ010000029.1:0-14443 GCA_964473235.1 uncultured Thermodesulfobacteriota bacterium
CGATGACCTTTTTCAATCAAAAAGTGCAGGCCGAGGGCAGAGGGGTCGGGGGAATCGCACTATACCGGCTGGGCACCGAGGATCCAGCATTGTGGCAGACGCTTGAGTGCGGGAATTCCTGCCTGCCAGGCCCTCTGGAGACAATCAAAAGCACGGATACCATTACCCATATCGGCGAGGGGGACCTTATCACCGTAGTGAACGAGCATGCCGATGGCAGTCGAACTATTACTGTTGACTCCGCCGGCCTGTGGAATGCCCGGTATGTAAGCTACCCCAGCTACCCGCTACTATACCACCAGGGGCAGAGCAGGCAAGAGCAAGTTTCAATTACGTTTGATGATGGCCCTGATCCTGAATGGACGCCCCGCATCCTGGATATACTCAAAGAAAGGGATGTGAAAGCAGCATTTTTCGTCGTGGGCAGCAATGCAGAACGATATCCGGATTTAATTCGAAGAATCATTGCAGAGGGGCATGAACTGGGAAACCACACCTATACCCATGCAGATATTTCTGACATGCCACCAGCAATTGTTAAGCTTGAGCTTAACGCGTCTCAGCGGAGTATCGAGAGTATCGCAGGATGCTCGACCGTTCTCTTTCGCCCTCCCTATAATGCCGACCGGTGCCCGCATTCCCTTGCGGAGTTCAAGCCCCTGCTGATTGCCGATGAGCTCGGTTATATTTCGGTCAGCGAAAGCATCGACAGCGAGGACTGGGACAAGTCCGGCCCGTCGGTTATTCTGGAGAGAATCAAGGAAAGAAGAGGGGAAGGGAACGTAGTGTTACTGCACGATGCGGGCGGCGACCGATCAGGCACGGTAGCAGCCTTGCCTTCGATCATCGATTACTTGCGCATGCGCGGCGATGAGATTGTCGCGCTTCATCAGCTCATCGGTGTTCCGAGAGAGTCACTCATGCCGCCGATACCGGCTAATGACCCAACGGAGGAACTGCTCATCTCGCAGGCAGGCTTTCACCTGCTGCACCTGCTCGAGCAGCTCGGCTGGGCCTTTATGATCGCAACCACGGCACTTTTGCTTTTAAGGACCCTTGTGCTGCTTGTCCTTGCAGTCCGGAACAGGAAGCAGCGGCACAGGAAGCTTGATGTTCAGCCCAGCACGCCTGAACCGGTCTCGGTCCTCATTGCAGCGCATAATGAAGCAGCGGTGATCACCTCCACACTTGACAGCGTTCTTACCACCAGATACCGCGGCAGCATTGAAGTTATTGTGGTTGACGACGGTTCAGCTGATGAAACCGCAGCGCTTGTCGAGAATACAGCTTTGCGTGATAAGCGGGTGAAGCTCATTCGACAGTCCAGCAAGGGTAAGGCAGCAGCGCTGAATGCTGCTCTACGGGCCGCGGAGAATGAGCTGATCGTTATGCTGGATGCAGATACCCAATTCGGGTTGGAGACAATAAGCGCTCTGGTTTCCCGTCTCAGGGATAAAGAGGTCGGCGCCGTTTCAGGCCACGTCAAGGTGGGCAACAGCACCTCATGGATCACTCTTTTCCAGTCTCTTGAATATACCTGCGGATTTAATCTTGACCGCCGCGCCTATGACGAGTGGAACTGTGTCACTGTTGTGCCCGGAGCAGCCTCAGCTTTCCGGAAGAGCGCCATAATGCAGGCCGGCGGGTTGTCTGAGGATACCCTGGCTGAAGATACCGATCTCACGCTGATGATGCACCGGCTGGGATATAAAGTGTGTTACGCACCCGACGCCATCGCCTTTACGGAAGCGCCCGTCACAGTTTCCGGGCTCGTGCGTCAGCGAAGTCGCTGGGCCTTTGGCACCCTGCAGTGCCTCATCAAACATAATGATTTGCTGTTCAACCCAAAATATAAAGGGCTGGCGTTTTTCAGCCTTCCCAGTATATGGTTTTTTCATTTTGTTCTTGTCGCCCTCATCCCCTTAGTTGATTCGCTGCTGATTTTTTCATTGCTCACCGGAGCCGGGTCTGCCATACTGGACTATGCCCTGGGGTTCATCTTAATGGATCTGGTCACTGCACTTGTAGCCTGCATTATGGAAGGGGAACAGCTTCACCAGGCATGGCTTATTCTGCCGATGAGGTTGCTGTACCGGCCGGTTCTTGCCTGGTCTGTGTGGAAAGCAATTATCCGGGCATTGCGGGGCAGCTGGGTTGCCTGGGGCCGCCAGGATCGCAGAGGATTGACCCTGGTACCGGCCAGGGCTCGTGGCATTAGTGAGAAGCAAACAACCGCCCTTGTAGGGGAAGGAATTTCTGGCAAATGAAGTACAGAAAGGTGATGCTATGAAATTGAAATGGTTATTGGCATTCATTAGTGCTGCCCTTACTGTTTTTGCATGCTCAAGAGAAAAGGCTGCCCCTGCCGCGGGAAAGACTTCCCCACAGGTGAAAAGGGTGCTACGACTAGCTGTGCCCCTTGCGGGTCAGGCCTATACTGGGGCTTATGTTGATTTCGGCGAAACTGAAGACAATGTTACCCTTGAGGGATTGGAAAATTTCGAGCGCCTGGCCGGCAGGCATCAGGCTCTCATCAGCTTTTCAAACTACTGGGGCAAACAATCATTTCCCAGCAATGCGCTTAAGATTATCTACGCCTATGGGGCTGTCGCTCTGGTGTACTGGAACCCATGGGACCGTCCTTATGCTGAGGAAACCAAACCCGGCCGCTTTAATCTGCCTGATATAGTTGCCGGCAAGTGGGACAGCTACATTGACCTGTGGGCAGGTGAAGCCAAAAAGTTCGGCAGGCCGATGCTTGTTGCATGGGGGCTGGAAATGAACGGCACCTGGTTTCCCTGGTCAGGATTTTTCTATGGCGGGGGAACGATTATTCCCGGCACAAATTCCTCTCAGTACCAGGGGCCCGAGCTGTTTAAGAAGGCGTACCGGCATGTTGTTGACCGAGTCCGCTCCGCTGGCGCGGATAACATTCAATGGGTTTTTCACGCAAACAATACCTCTGAGCCAAACGAGCCCTGGAACCGCATGGCAAACTATTATCCGGGAAGCCAATATGTCGACTGGCTGGGGCTAAGCGCCTTTGGCCAACAGTATCCGAATTCTTCCTGGGTGCCCTTTCAGATGGTTCTGCCCGATTACTATAAAGAGATCTGCAGCCTTGACCCTGAAAAGCCCTTTATCCTTGCCGAGTGGGGCGTGGGAGAGTTCCCCACGTCAGGGAACAAGGGGCAATGGATTGCAGAAGCCCTGCGACGCATGGCCGTCGAGTTTCCCCGCCTTAAGGCAGCGGTTTTCTGGCATGATCGGTGGCAGAATGGAGACCTAAGTTACAGCAATCTTCGGGTGAATTCATCCGAAGGCGCATTGAACGCATACCGGCAGGGGATAGCACATCCGTTCTGGCTGGATCAGCCGGTGTTTGTCGAATAAGTTTTCGGAGAGCAGACCCTGTTAAGCATTGACGGGTGGAATGGAATCATTTGAAAAAAACAAACAGAACTTTTCATCACCTTTTTTTTAAACAGTGCTTCAGTGAGGTGGTCTAGCTGCCCACGAATCCCCCGCTTTCAATCCACCACAACAGGGCTACAATGCCTAGAGCGACAGGAACAATAATTATCCATGGATTAACCTTCAACCATTGGGGCAAGGTAATTTCACCAAAATCACCCTTATGAAGAATGTAGGTATCCAGTTGTGGATACCATTCTGCAAACAATCCAGCGCCAATCAGTATGCCTACCACGCCACCGAAAAGTGCATCAAGAGATCCTTGTCCGATGGCTCCAGCGAGGGTTCCCGGACAATAGCCAAGTATTCCAAATCCTACACCAAAGATGAGACCACCAACAACGGTAGCACCAAAAGATCCTGGTTTGGAGTGCAAGGTTACTAACCCCACATCCTTAAGCAAGTACACCCCCATCATCCCTGTCAAAATTGCTGAGAGCATAATTTTGACCACGGTAAAATCTTTTAAGAGCAGTTGCCCCATAATGACGTCATACCTGGTAACCCCGCCCTTATGCAGCAAACAACCAAACGTGATACCGATAAAAAGGCCGATTATCAGTTGTCCCCTTTTCCTCATATGAAGTACGGTAAGCATTTCTTGACTCTCGCCTAGATAAGCACCCTAAAGATCAGCATCGCCGTAGTAACGCCACTCACGAAAAAGCATAGTGCCGCAAGCCAACTGCTCACTGCAAGCTGCATGGTTCCGCTTATCCCATGACCACTGGTGCAGCCACCCGCCCAGCGAGCACCTATCCCCATAAGGATTCCCCCAATCAGTGCGCCACTAAATCGAACTAAAAAATTGTTACCAAAGGCTTTAGCCCATAGTGATGGTACCCAACTTAAATGAAACTGTCCTGAAATCATTGCAGAGAAAAAAGCCCCTAACCCAACCCCGACTACAAGCATCCACTCCCATTCTATTGCAGGAGCAAATTTCTTATAGTATGGTTTCTCTTCCACCTTGCTCCCTCTGAAAAGCCTCTCAACCATTCCGCTGGTACGAGTAAATGCGGTAGAACATCCAATATGTCTATCAGACAAGAGAAAGGCGATACAATTCAACACACCTATCCCAACCCCTACCACATAGGGTGACCATTGCTCCATACGCAACCAGTCCATTGATACTTCCTTACTGATACTTTTTTATAACTTTATTTCCCTAGAAAGGTGGCTTTGCTGGCAGATTTTCTACCGGGAAAAATTTATTTTTCCCCTACAGTAATTTGTGTGGCCACTGCTTCTGTAGCCTTTTTAATTTCCTGCTCATCACCCAGGTAGTAACGACTTAATGGCTTCAGGTTATCATCTAATTCATACACTAAAGGGAAGCCTGTGGGAATGTTGAGGCTTACGATCTCCTCATCAGGGATACTATCAAGGTGTTTAACTAACCCCCGGAGACTGTTACCATGGGCAGAAATTAAAATCTTTTTCCCCTGCCTCAGATGTGGAACGATTACCCCATGCCAGTAGGGAAGCACGCGGTGAATGGTATCTTTGAGGGATTCGGCACTGGGCAATTCCTCATTGTTCAGCTGTGTATAACGTGGGTCAAAGCGGGGATGACGGGGATCTGTTATGTCCAACGCGGGTGGACGAACATCATAGCTCCGTCTCCACTTTAAAACCAGTTCATGACCATATTTCTCAGACGTCTCGTGCTTATTAAGACCTTGCAGGGCACCATAGTGTCTTTCATTAAGCCTCCAGGAACGGTACACCGGAATCCACATAAGATCCATTTCATCCAGAACAATCCACAGCGTTCTGATAGCACGCGTGAGTACAGAGGTATACGCTACATCAAAGGAGTAGCCTCCATCGTTCAATAATCTCGCAGCCCGATAAACCTCATCTTTGCCGTGGTCAGAGAGGTCTACATCTGTCCAGCCAGTAAACAGGTTCTCCAGATTCCACACGCTCTCCCCATGTCGTAACAGCACTAGCTTTACCATTACACCACCGTATATGTTTATATCAAGAAGTCTGATTACTAGGCGATACGGGTTTCGAGTATCGCACTCACCTCTTTTTCGTCAATAGTTTTCTTGCAAACAATGTTTCAGCCATGCGGTCTAGCTGCGCAGGACGTTCGTGGAGAAGTTTTTATCTTTTACCATGGCAACAAGTGTAGATCGTTTATTTTTCGCACAGATCATGCTAGTAATACTTTTTCTATAGCACAAGAGAACGTGCAGGTAAAGGATAAGGTGCGGTGAGAAAATGGATTGACTTTTATCGAGCATCTTTGATGTAATCTAAAGGTAGCAAGACAATTACCTCAGGAAAACCAAAGGCTCCCGTGATGGATGACTATGGACCAATCAACCCAGCTGAATTCTTTGCGGTTGCCACCGAGACTTTTTTTAAAAAACCACAACAAATGAAACAAACACATCCTGATCTCTATGAAGAGATGAAAGAGTATTACAGGTTAGATCAGATTGCATGGTGATAGAGTACATTTTTCACCCTTAAAGTAATTTAGTTTAAACCATCCTGACCATACATTCGTTTTATTTAACATGGGCTCATTCTAACAACACTTTACCCCGCGGGCTGAGAAGACGATAGCTCTTGGGCCCCTCCTTTTGGCTGTCGTCTTCTCATTTCTTATTATTCATATGCGTTTTTGTGATAATTCAAAATGAACAAAGTAATTTTATCTATCTTTTTTTAATAATTTTTTCTTAATAGAGGAGAACGGGCTGTGATTCTCATTACGATATAAATATCTTCGATTCTGTGTCATCAGGAAAAACATCACTTTTATTGGGAGGAAAGATGATGACTATGAAGTTACGCAGTAAAAGCATTGTAGTACCAATAGTGATAGGAGTAGCTATGGTAGCGTTTATGAGTGGCATGGTGGTGTCTTCAAGCCTCAAAATCACTCCTGCCATACACGCCTTGGATAAGGAGGTGACTGAAACCAGTGAAGCTACTCCCACCAAAGATTCACAAGTCTTTGTTAAGCTCGCAGAGCAATTGATGCCGGTAACGGTAAACATTAGTACCACTAAAAACATTAAAAGACGCGGGAGACCTTTTAACCATCCCTTTAGACAGGATGACCCTTCCAGAGAATTTTTTGGAGATGAGTTCTTTGAGCGATTTTTCGGAGGACAACCTCCACAGAGAGATTATGAGCTGAGGAGTCTCGGATCGGGTTTTATAATTGATAAGGAAGGGTACATTATCACTAATAATCACGTTATAGAAAATGCAGATGAGATTAAGGTTAGACTATCTGACAAGGAGGAGTATGATGCGAAAATAATTGGAAGAGATGCTAAAACGGATATTGCGCTGATCAAGATAGCTCCCCATAAAGGGCTTCCGGTTGCTACCTTGGGTAATTCTGATGAGCTGAGGGTAGGAGAATGGGTAATGGCCATAGGTAATCCTTTTGGGTTAGATCAGACGGTGACGGTGGGTATTGTGAGTGCAAAATGGAGAAAGATCGGGATGGGACCCTATGAGGACTTTATTCAAACTGACGCTGCCATCAATCAGGGTAATAGCGGTGGCCCTCTCTTCAACACACGTGGTGAGGTGGTGGGAGTTAACAGCGCCATCTTTTCACCCAGTGGCGGTAATATAGGGATAGGTTTTGCCATTCCCATAAATCTGGCAAAAAACGTGGTAGAGCAGCTCAAGGTGAAAGGCAGGGTGGTGAGGGGATGGTTAGGGGTAGTGGTGCAGACGGTTACCCCCGAGCTGGCAGAGTCCTTTGGAATAAAGCAGGGAAAAGGAGCGCTGGTGGCTGATGTAGAACAAGGTAGCCCTGCTGGTAACGCAGGCATTAAGAGGGGGGACATCATCACCGCCTTTGACGGAAAAGAGATTAAGGAAATGAACGAGCTTCCTCTTATCGTTGCCCAGACCGCAGTGGGAAAGCAGGTAGAGGTCACCATCGTGAGAGAGGGAAAAAAGATAACCCAAAAGGTCACCATTGGGGAACTTAAGGAAGAAAAGACCTACGCCTCTACTGGGGAAGAGAAGAAAGAAGATGTGGGAATGGGTGTGAGCGAATTGACCCCTGAGCTTGCACGAGGCTATGGTATTACTGAAAAGAGAGGTGTGGTAGTAACTCAAGTAGAGAGTGGAAGTCCCGTAGAGGAGGCAGGTATTAAGGAAGGTGATCTTATCGTAGAAGTAAATCGTCGACCTATTAAAAATTTAGGTGAGTACCATAGCGCCATCAGGAAGGTGAAGAGAGGGGATAAAATACTTCTTCTGATTACACGGGAGAACCACTCCCAATTTGTAGTGATCACCTTGGCGAAATAGTCCCGACCGCCTGAAGATTTCACCCCAGCAGAATTTTCATTTAAAACCTCACCCTACTACAATCGCTTTATTGTAGGCAGGCTCACCTCTGTTAACCTTTGACCCGTGGGTGGAAGGATGATAACCTCTTGAGCCACTCCCTGTAGTGATCGTTTCTCTCCCTTTGCTCTCTTTTTCATACTCCTCTGAGGTAGTAGAAAGAAACAGTAATAATTTACTTGCTAAAACCTAAAATTTGTAATAAAGAAAACATATCATCAGGAGAAAGGAGGAAACAATATGCAAAAAGTGATTCAAGTAGTTACACGATTATTCCTCGTGTCAATGTTTTCTTTATGGGTGGTAGGTAGTTTTAGTTGTGTTAAAACGAATTTATTAACGACTGATAAGGCAAAGGATATCATCATCAAGCATTTTAACTATCCCCAGCCTGCACCAGCAAGGGTACGCTTTGGTTCTAAAATATCAATGCCTTTCCAGGCACCTGATATGAAAGCTTTTGTGGAAGAAGGGCTCATCACCTCTGAGCAAGTTGATACTTTCGGGTTGCAATATAATGTGTCCTTAACTGACGAAGGGAAAAAGTACGCTCTTAATGCTATTGATGCGGAGGGTTATGTAGACATTAAACTCGCTGAGAAAGCATTCGTTGAGGTTACAAGCGTCAGACCTTCTAAAGATTCTAAAGAAGCTACCGTCACTTACACTTGGAAGTACAACACTATTACCCCATTCGGTAAATATTGGAAGAGAGAGTTTAAAGCTGAACAGATTAATGAAAATGAACTTCATACTACCGAGATCCACATGGCCCTTCGCAACCATGAATGGATCATTGATAGAGTGTTATAATACCATAGACCCCGCAGAATGGTTTTAGGATTACGGGTTCTTAATCCATATCAACCTATGCCCGGCTTTCAAGAATGCTGGGATGCCGTTTACTCTAATGTATCGCGGATGTATCCTGCAATTCTTTCATCTCTCTATATACTTCTCTTCCAATTTCTAACGATACAAAGACAAGATATAGCGTGTAAATAACTACTACAACGGTGAGTAGTATTTTTAATGTTTTGTTAAATTTAGGACTTTTATAAAGCAAGGGGAGCGCGAAGGGACCTAACACAATAAATAAGAGTAGAAGTACAATGACTGGCCTTAAATACCATCTAATGTTTTCATCTTCTCTGCCCATGTGTTGTCCTTTATTTTTATATAATCTGAGTGAGAATTAGCTCAAGGAAGCGAGATGCCCAATCCGCTTTAGCATGTTAGGATGGGTAGTAAAAAGTTCCATCATCCTTTCCGCAGCGCTGATCTTTATCTTCTTCTGGCGGAGTTCCATCAATTCATTCGCATCGATAGTACCAGACATATCCCGGTCAATTTGGGATAGCTCCCTTATTTCAAATTGTGCCCTGGAGGGGTCATTGAGGAAGAACGCCTTTACCCCTTCTACCCTCTTCAAATCCTCCTGACCCCGATACTTGGCATTCCCATACACCAGCCGATAGAGTGCCGAGGCTAGTTGCTGGGGAGGGTTCCCCAATGCAACGCTACCCAGATCAGCATAGTACTCACGGATTCGAGAACCATAGAGCACCAAGAGGTTAGTGAGCAGGTAGAGGAAAAAGGCAGCCATTCCTACCAGTCCAGCGTAACCGGCATCCCTCCTATCCCTATCGAGCATCCCTCCCCACATTAACCTCCAGGAAATCCAGTAGAGAATAAGGGGAATTGCTGAAAGAACAGTGATCACTATCATATCTCGATGTTTAAGGTGGGAAATTTCATGCCCCAATACCGCTCTCAATTCATCCTTTTTTAAGAGCCCACGAATACCCTGAGTCACGCACACCCGTCCATCCCTTATGCTCCTGCCAAAGGCGAAGGCATTAGGGATCCCCAGTTGAGAAATCCCCACCTTCGGCTTGGGTATCTGAGCACGCTCTGCCAGTTCTGCAACCATCCGGTGGAGTTCCGGCTCCTCTTCCTCTGAAACCCACTTTACTCGCATTACCGCACTCACCATCGTTGGGCCGATGAGGTACTGAACACCCAAGAAGAGAAAGGCGAGAATGATATAACTGGATGCACCACCCACACCAAGGTAGGTCCCCACCCCGGTAAATACTCCGTAGAGGATAGCAAAAAGTATGGCAACCAAGAACCACATCTTAGTTTGATATCCCATTGTTCTCCTCCCCCTTAAAAAAATTATTGTTTCACTCAATCTCTGAGAATCACAGCCCTCTCTTTTCAAAGCAGCAAAAAAGTCTAGCCAAAGATGTTTGAAATTTTGGTG
Organism: uncultured Thermodesulfobacteriota bacterium; assembly: GCA_964473235.1. Lineage (GTDB taxonomy): Bacteria > Desulfobacterota > WTBG01 > WTBG01 > WTBG01 > CAYYOQ01. The sequence continues at coordinate 10,088 of CAYYOQ010000029.1, forward strand.
TTGCCTTTTTTGGTCATTACTGCGAAAGCAGGAGTCAAGAAATCCACCCTCTCTCACAAGCTATTTTCATTCTCTACCACCACTCTTTACCCTGCCCTTCTTTACCTTATCTTTAATTACCAGTTCCACCTCAACCACAGTCGGAGATTCAGAGGAAAGCTTCACCGATGCAGGTGAAGGGATGACTCCTACCTCTACCGTAGTCGATTCCGTAATACTTGAGAGCAAGATAGGCTCAGTCTTAACACTGAAGATCCCCCTCAGGACAGAGGGAGCTCCCACAATAGTAACTTTATCAGGTATCACCTTATAAAATAGCATCTCTTTTCCCTCAGGTAAAGTCCCTACCAGATCCGCAACTACAGGAACTAATGCTGTGGTTCTCTCCTCCATCACTACCGTCACACTATCAGGCTCAATCTTAATGACGTTCAGCCCTGGTGGAATAGAGAGATTCTTTCTGGTGAGTGGGAAGCTATTCTTCCCTGCCTCACTATTTTTCAAGTCAAGTGAGAGAGCTACCTGTTCGGGTTTTAATGCGAGCAGGAGTCGCCGACTCCCTGAAATCTGCACCTCTGCTTTCTGTGCCGATATCTTTACCAGCTCGAAATTCTTAGGTAGATCCCTAAATTCAATAGGGAATGTATAAGAAATAAACGACTCCTTTTCACCGGCAAAAAACACCCAGATAAATAGAGCAAGCACCAAAAATACTATTTTAATACCTACGTCTTGGACGAAGCGTTTCGCACGGATACTCACGCCCTCTTTCTTTGCACTTCCTTCTAAAAGACTTTCCAAATATGAAGAGAGCTTCACTGGTGTTTCAATTTTCTCTATTGTCCTCTCCTTTACCAGTGACACCTCGCCCCTCTCTTCAGAAACTACTACTACTACCGCATCAGACCTCTCGGAAATCCCCAGAGCGGCACGGTGTCTGCTCCCGTAGTAGATGGGAAGCGCCTGTTGAAGCGTCAAGGGCAAAAAGGCTGCAGCAATCTGAATCTGAATCCCCTCCATAATCAGCGCACCATCGTGCAGGGGAGATTTATTATCAAAGATACTGAAGAGCAGTTCCTGACTGAAGACCGCTCCAACACGCACGCCACCTTGAATAAGCTGTTCCAAATTATCCTTTCGCCCGAAGACTACGATGGCACCTACCCTCTTTTCAGCCAGCGCAAAGAGCGCACGCGAGATTGATCCATAATCAGGAACCCGTCTCCTCCTTGGCTTACCAAAAAAGAGATTGAGGGGATTGGTGCTGCTTATAACCCCTCTAATCTCATTCCTGAACACCACAATAACCACAATCACGACGATGGCTCCCAATCCCTTTAGAATTAGACTGGTAACAATCAACCCGGACATCGTCGCCAGGAGGGTAAGAATCCAGAGAAGTGTAACTCCAATAATTGCACGGAGCACCATGGTTCCTCGAAAAAGGATAAAACACCGATAGAGGAGAAACGCTATCACCATAATATCAATACTATCTCGCCACTTGATAGTCTCTAAAAACTCCAGCATGTTAGCTATATAGATCATCTTCCCACCCTCTCCTCAACTCATGAAACCTTATCACTAATAACGTTTCCAAAGAGATTCGCAATGGTGTCACCGATATCCTTATTATTGGCAACGGCAAAGGCGTGCTTAAAATTAGCAAGGGGGATGACAACTTTCGCCATGGTTCGATGGCCACCCGCACTGCCACTCTCACTAAAAATCTTCTTCACCACCTCACCGGCATGCTTTACATAGCCCGCATTTCTTATGGAGACCACCAGATCCTTTCTAAATAGCCCGGAAACGATAGACCACTCAGCACCTCCCACCTGAAGGCAGAAATCGGCTAGCCGGGGAATGATATCTTCCTTTTTAACCCGACCAATATGGGCAAAGAGCACTTTGTCAATTACTTTTCGCCCCCTGAGTGCCCTCATAAAAGAGCTTACCTCTTCAGGATCAAGAGAGGGGTGTTCCATCTGCCGGATTAAATTATGGTTGGCTATGGGATAGAGATAGGTAAACGCCTCAACGTCAGCAGGATTGGCTTCCCTCTCCAGCATGAAGGTATCTGACTTGATACCATAAAAAAGCGCCGTTGCTATCCTCTGGTGTAATCTAATACCATTGGATATGAAATACTCCGTGAGAATAGTGGAGGTAGCACCATACTGAGCCCTGATGTCCTTGAACAAACACTCATAGTTCGCCGACGGGGGATGGTGGTCAAATATAATATCTGCACGAGGCACTTTTTCTCCAAAATAAGGTGGTTGCACATCAACCATGGCGATCAGCGAATAGCCATTAAGTGATTGAGGATCGATCACCGTGTATCGAATATCGAGGAGCTGTATCATACTTAGATTTTCACTCCGTGTAGTCGTGCCAAAGGAAGCAAGGGGTGCGGTGGTGCGGTTTCTTCCCAGCAACGTTCTCAAGGCTAGCCCGCTCGCCAACGCATCAGGATCAGGATCATGCTGGGTAAGGATAAGTATATTCTCTGCACCTTGAGTGAGCTCACGAATCTTTTGTGTTCGTTCCCGGTTACGGATATGTGACCACTCTTTCTCTACGTTTTTCTGGAGCAGCTCATTCACCACAAGATAGGAAATGTTACTCTTACCCAATGGTGGAGTTTCCTCCGCATCGGTTAACAAAACAACAACAGGAACAGTTTCACACACCGAGAGAAGGTTGTGCAGAATTTCGTTCAGTATTTCCCTCCTGCGTGCATGGAGAATTACTCTATCCTCCTCGGTGATTAAAAGCCTCCTGTAGGTGTCTCTGTCTAAGAGATCCTCTCTGCATATCTTCTCCCCTTTTAAAAGGACTTCCGTAAAAGTACCTTCCTGGTGGGGCACGATAAAGAGCATTTCCTCTGCTTCATTGGCAATGCCTGATAAGGGGTGCATCAAGAGAGGTGCATCAAGTATAATAACATAGCGCATGGTACGAGCCCTCTGGGCATTGAATAGCAGTACTTGGTCACACTACAGTAAAATTTGAACACCCCTAAGTAGAAGACTGATCGCTACTAAACGAAGCAGCCGGTTTCTTTACCACCTCTTTTACTTTTTTGAGTGTTGCTTCCAATTCCTCTACCTTTTCCTTAAGCTGAGTATAGTCTCTCATCTGTTCTATGAGGCTGTTTTTTTCATCCTGTAATGCACCTAAATCTTTCCTCATCAATTCCACAGATTGAATGGCCTGGTTACTCTTTTCAACGGCATCTTTCATATCCTTAAGTTGACTCTCAAGACGAGCATTTTGCTCTTCAAGTGACTCAACGTATCTCACAATTTCATTCATGAGCAGCTTTACCTTTGGTTTCTTCTCCCTCTTTCCCCAAAGTCCATAACCTGCGATCACACCAGCAATGAACATCACCAAAGTAGTGATTAGAAAAAGTTTCCAGAAAAATGTCGGTTTTTTAAATTCTAAAGCCACTTTGCATCCCTCCTCGCCTCATAGGATACCCTCCCATGACGCCTCCTCTTAAAAGAGTGAGAAAAAAATGATACAATGTTTCACCTCACACTTGAACACATAGTAAATAATGATGTTCTCCCAATGGGCCAGATGGAACTTGGCTTTGAAGGAGAATGGCCCTCCACAAAGATCGGGCAAACAGCGATGAAACTATGGCCGCGGGCTTACCCTGGGTAAACTGATGGGCGGTGCACCAATGACTACACGAGCGCAAGAAACTAATTCCTACAGCACTTACACCTCAAGCTGTAGCTTGTTCCTCGATTTTTGATTCCATACCTGAACCAGATAATCCTTTTGTTTCTCAAATCTCACCGCCTGTTCCTCTACCAGCGTCTCAACGTCCTGAGAGGACATTTCCCGGGTCTGTCTCACAAAGGAAGCAACTCGCGCATAGTAGAGCGGGGTAACCAGTTCAACCAGCTTATAGCGGTTGACACTCCAGGTGTGGAAGGTTGCAGCCAATTCATAGAGAATACGAACCCATGAGTCCGTGGAAAAATCAAATTGATCCGCACTAAGCTTTGCTGTCTTTTGAATCTCATCAAAACCTTCCTTACTAAAGATCTCCTTCCACAGGGGAGAAAACTGCTGGCACCCGATTTTAAAATGCTGCACCATTCCCTCCAAATCCACCTTCACCGGCTCAGGCTCACTGTAACCTTCGAATCCAAAGGTTTCCACAGGTTCACTACCGTGAATACCTTTCCAGTAGTTCTCGAAGAGCTCCATGAGGGAAAAGAGAGTCCAGATAACCTGACGGAACATAGGGCCTAAGTGCTGACCTGGATCCTTGGCATCGTGGATTTTGACTCCCAGATTGGACTGACAGATTCGGAAACCCTGAGTAACCGC
>CAYYOQ010000030.1:0-14302 GCA_964473235.1 uncultured Thermodesulfobacteriota bacterium
TTTGGGCGATTTGACTTCCAGAAGAGGGGTGGATACCCGAATGAGTTCCACCCCTCTTTTGCTACCATTTTGCTACCATAACAAGCCAAAACACCCTGTAACAAGATGAAAGACAAAATGCAAAAACGCTTATTTTACTTGCCCTTGTTCCATCTTGTTCCGTGTTGTTAGGGGTTCAGAACCAACTCTTAATCAGTAGGTCGCAGGTGAGTTTACCCTGAGAGCATATCGAAGGGACTCCTGCACAGCCCACTTGATAACTCAAGGACTTAGTAAGCTTTCTGAGTCCTTTTTCCTTGGATTTTTCCCGATTATTGTCATGTAATCCATTCTATTCAAATTCTCACCTAAAAAAACGTGAACCCAATCCATAGTGCTCATCCATTTTGATTTTCTCTCTTGAGGATTGTAATTTACTCTATTTTTTTATAGTGGTAAGGATTGTACGGGGTCTCTCCCCTAATATCCCAATTATTAAAACTTATGCTGTCGTCAGGATAGTGCACAATTATCAAAATCCTTGTTTTTTGGGGAAAAGTAATTTGTATTTTATCATCATCAATAACTTGCCAGTTGCCATACTCCATTATGGGTAGCTCCACTTCTTCATTCCATTCCACTTCCTCCCCATGAGCAACGACTCCCCCTTTAAAAAACACATATATTGATCTGATTTTAGGATTTTTTTCCATGAAATCAAATTCTTCTTTTAATTCCCATCTCCCAATTAAAAGGCTCTTTAGTTTTTCCTCTGGTAGGGGCTCTTCTTGCTTTCGTCCCTCTTGCTCTGTAGAGCAGGAATTCATAAAAAGGGTAGACACGAGGATAAGTAACAAGGCAACTTTACTCATAGTTAATCTCCTTTGCTGATAATCTCTTTACTAAGATTCTCTTAAGAGTTGGGGAATACGTTAAGGACACCGATAGTAACCTGGTGAGAACGGTAAGGGTTAAGAGTGCGAGTAGTCTTATTTTTAAGGGATACATGGCTTTTCTATAGCACGAAACATAAACTGGGTAAAGGGGAAGCTTAAGTGAAGAAATGCGTTGACTTATTTTCGACCATCTGATTTAAACAAAATAATTTTAGTAAACTATAGAGAGCGGTAATTTTGAAAACTAATTTTGTGAGTTTACTATCACAAAGTTATTACTACACCTTACACTATAAAAATGGGTAATAATAAATAGTATTTAATATCATAGGTTAAACGTCACCAATAGGTTATTAATAAAAATTTTAGCAGTGGTATAATAATTGCGAAAAACTGAGAAAGTGGTGCTTCTCTCCTGAAATGGTAATCATCTCTTTGAGAAGTTTTTATTTTAGTGTAAAGTTACTGATACCTACTACATTAGGAAGCGCTAATGGTAAAGAGTACAACAGTGCTGCGTGATACAATAGATCAGCTCAAGAGAGCGCATCTCTATAATCAAGCTCTGCTCACACTGCTCGAAGTGTGTTGTGACGGTATCTATCAGAATTACCTTTTTAAAATAAAAGGTGGGGTAGAGAATATTGATGCGTATGTAACTCATAGGCAACAACACCTGGTGTTAATAACTTCTGAAAACTTCCTTACCATCAAAAAGGTAAGAGGTACGGAAATGATTGAAGAAACACCGCTTGAGTTCCCCAGCAGATTATGCAGTCTCACTACCCTTCCCAATAAAGAAGGAAGATTGGTAGCATTCGTGGGCAGTGAATATGGGGAAGTCTGGCAAATTAATGCAACTACCAAAGGATATACCATCCAGGTAATTGAAGATACACCCGCAGCAAAATCAAAAAATAAGATTTCTTCTTTTACCATTCATCGTACTACACTGGTATACAGCCCCAGTGGAGATTCAACCATTCATTTATATGATCTTTCAAAAAGAAAGAAACGCATACTGAAAAAAAATAACTATAAAAACGTTTCACCAATACAATTTCTTAACGATACCAAGGGTGAATACCTCGCACTAGGATTCACTGACCAGGAAAAGGGATTTCCCCTACTCTCTCTCTACACGACACGAGAGGATTTCATCTGGGGTGTGGAAGAAATAGAAGGCTCGGTTAAGACGTTAGGAGTAATTCACCATAAAAGTGGTGAAATGCTCATACTTGCAGGTACTGAGAAAGCCACCCTCTACGCGGTTGATCTCAAGGGTACTCTACGATGGAAATTTAAAACAGATGGTGCGGTTAACTGCATGGAGGTATCCTATCGACCAAAAACCAAAGAACCCTACATATTCCTAGGTGCGGAGGGGGGAACACTCTATCTATTAGACGCGAGTGGCATAATAAAGTGGCACAAGGTATTCAACGCAGCAGTAAAGGACATCCAATTGGTTACCTTTTCAGCGTATCACTATCCTCACCTTCTGGTAGGGCTGTCTGATAGCACCGTGAGATCACTGAGCCGTGCTCCTGCAGAAGGGTTAGCGCCGCTTTTTACAGACCTATTCTCAGAGATACTTAAAAAAGAGAAGGTACCCGAGGAATCTCTCATCGGTTATTTTGCAAAATCTGATTACCAGATCATCAGGGATTATGCTGACATCAGAAGGTGTGGTTTCAATAACGTTCTTTCACTGCTTATCCTTCAGCTGGTACGTTTGGGCAGGCCCCTTGAAGAAATTTTTGAACTGCTCATGCCGTACAAACTTAGTCCAAAGAGTTTAGCGTCACTTGCAGAGTTTCGACTCCACTATGAATCAAGGAAATTAACCTATGACTTTAAACTGAGGAGCACGTTTGAAAATCTTTATCAGAGAGGAGATTTTAGAGATGCGCTAGTCGCGGGTTGCCAACTTGTGTATCAGAGTAGCGATTTGCAATGGATAACCCAACTTGCGCACTCCGCGGACCACATTGTAGCAATTGATCATAGCAGATTTACTACCATAGCTGAGAATAGAATCCATCTTTCTGATCGTCTTATCCCATCGAAAGACTTCACTCTTTCACTCACTTCTAAAATTATAGCCTGCTTTCATACCAAGAAAATTGGGTTCCCTGACCATCTTGCTACTCTTATTTTCCTTACTAAAGACTATAAACTTAGTTACTATTCACTCCCCTTGAGTGAAATCACTACTATAGATATGCAGGCCAGAGAACAGCTTAAGGGTGAGATCAAAGAAAAATCGGTAACTATGCTAAGAAATCTCCTTAGCTTTTGTACTACCGAGAATCTGTGTTACCTCTACTCCCTCTCTACGAACAAGGTAGAACTTATCAGGTGCTTTAAGACTAACTATCATATTACTACGGTAACCTTCCTCGCACAGGATAACATCAGCATTGCACTGGGGACCCCTGAGGGAAGGATACTCGTGTATACCATCACCAAAGGAGAGCCTGGTGCGACGAGTGGAGAAGAACCGCTCTGGTCAGCTGACATTGAGGGGAGGGTGGAATCCATGGTCTCAGCCTCAAATGCAGATGGAGAAGCCGTGCTCATTGCAGGATCCTCTTCTGGAGCAGTGAAAGCTTTTGACAGTAAAGGTAACCTTCTCTGGGAGTTTAGAACCATCACCGAGAATCTCAAACCAGGGAGAGGGGTGAAGGTCATCATAGCAGTACCAGGTCAGACCCATTCCGGTCTCACCATCTTCATCGTGGCAGGAAAACATATCTATGTGGTAAGTGAGGAAGGAAAATTAATTAAAATGTTTACCCTCCCTGAAGAAACGGTCAATTGCCTTGATCTGATTGATGGTAATAGCGAGGATCAGCCTCACTTTGTAATCCTTTTTTCTTCCAACAGGGTGTACCACTACACCTTCTACTGGGAAAATCCTCTCTTGTATGAACTTCAAAAAATCTATCACGCTCTCACCACTACTGAAGGTGAAGAAAATTTTATTATGGATCTCTTTGAGAGTGAAAGTCCTTACCTCCAGGCCTTTGCGTTCCAGCAGGCCACTCACCTCGTCAAAAAACATCGCTCGATAAAAGAGGCGATTGTTTCCTCGATGAGGACCCTCTCTCAGAAAGATGCACCCCTAAGAAGAGTCATCATTAGAAGTTTAGAAAACGTACTGGTGGAAGAATGGAATGCATCGTTACTCCTTGATACTATAGATTGTAATGATATCTTCCAGTTCTCAGGCATGGTAATTCTTCTAGAGAAGGTAGGGAAAAGAAACAAAGCGAGTCGTGATAAGGTCACGGCATTCCTAAAAAGCATTTACTTCTCTACTAAAAATGATGCACATCATATCGCCATTCTTCAGCTACTCGAAGTACTGCTAAAAGATGATCCACTAAAGCTTGCTCAATTTTTATTTGAAGTAACGCCCTTCGAAAGCTCTCACTGGGTATCTCAGGAGATCGGACTCATTTTGAGACGATCACGTGGTAAAGCCTATGGAGAAAATTTTAACCTGCTCAGCAAGTGCTTCTATGTTTCAAGCACCCACGAGCTTAAAGCCCTTTCCAACTATATCAGGAATAATATACCCACCTATCAAGAGAAACTTGCCGACAGGGCCATTGAAGCGCTCAGGCTTTTCGCTAAGATCGATTGGGATCAGAAAGAGAGAATGGATGAGCCTTTCAAAACCGAACTGGTACAACTGAAGAAAATACTCAATCCTCAGTCACTCGATATCGCCAACGCACTTTTCAATAAATGGGAGAGGATACTGAAGAACGTCAGCACTGAAAAAATTAAGTTAAGTGATTTACCGGTAGGGGCATGGCATAGGGTAGAAAATCTTAACTCTCACGTGAGACACTCTATAGTTGAAGGATGTTTCTCCGGGCTGGAATCTTTTTCCTTAATGCTTAAAGAGAGGTACAATGATTCAGACATGGTAGCGACTATTGATAACTGCATCAAGCAGCTCCCTATTGTGAGAAAGACACTCAGCGACTATTTTGAGTGCTCCATTAGTGATGAGGTAAGATTAAAAGACATCTTTTTTGTAGAATATAAGACTATATTTAAAGACCTCGATGACATAGAAAGAGTATCGAGCAATTTTAGGGGTAAACTTAATACTACCTCCTACAGAAACACCTTTTCCGAAATCATTCCTCAAAAAACCAGGAGCATTCAGAGGAAAAACTTGGCAGCTATCGATGTGGCGGTAAAAAGTTTAAAAAAAGATGTACGTACTATTGTAGAAAACCTCCTTACTAACAGCTTCATTAAGCACGCACTGTACCACGCATCCATTTCAGTGAAGGTAAATTTCTCAGAGCTCGAGAGCACACAATTTAGGGTGCTGGTGAGGGAACATGAACTTTACAACGCACTCTACGAACTAGTACATAATGTCATTAAGCATGCCTATAAGGACTTACCGACTCGGAGAGCAAAAAACATCACGTTTTCTGCGGAGTGGTACGCAGATGAAAACCTCTACCTGAGAATTACTATCTCTGACAATGGAATGGGAATGAGTTCTACTGAACTCTCCCGGATGAGAGACATCGCTATCACTAAAGAGGGAACTGGTGAAGGAATCGCAAGAGTCTTTCAACTCATAGAACGCAATTGTGGGAGGGTAGCATATACCAGTGAGAAAGGAAAAGGTACCACTGTTTCCCTAAGCCTCCCTTTAAAAATACGAAAGGATGGAGCAAAAAATGGACCGAGGTAAAATTCTCTTTATTGATGATAAGCCCGCAGAAGGAAATTATCTTGAGGTGATCCAAAAGGCACTTCCCCACGCTGATATCCTGGTAAAAACCAATGGAAAAGAGGGGCTCGCCTTATTGAAGAAGGATAGAGAGATTTCCCTGGTCTTACTGGATATTAAAATGCCTCACTACTTTGCGATAGATGATGAATATGAAGGAATAGAGGTGCTGAGAGAGATCAAGAAACAAAATTCAGACATTCCAGTAATTATGGTCACGGTATTTACTACTGACACCGAGAAAATCGTAGATTCTATTAAAGCGGGAGCATTTCACTACATTCCTAAGCCTATCGACCCCCACTACCTTGCCCTGCAGGTTACCAGAGCTTTAAAAGAAGGATTGCTCCAACGAGACATCTCACATTTAAAAGATGTCATTAACATACGAGAGGAAATAGATCAACCTCTAGAAATTCCCATCTCTGCCAGAGGACTGGGAAGACTCGTAGGTCTCTCCGGTGCCATGAAAGAAGTATATAGAAAAATAGAGAAATTATCAAAGATGTCACGCATACCGGTGTTGATTATCGGTGAAAGTGGAACTGGTAAAGAACTGGTAGCGCGCGAAATTCATGTGCGTAGTGAGAGACATACCTATCCCTTTATGGCCTTTAATGCGTCTGACGAATTTAACAGCAGCGATCCCTTGATCAGGGGAGGGAAGTTAAGAGGTTTTGGAAGAGATTCTGGCATTAAAGATATTCCTAAAAAAGGTCAAGAGGGAATTTTAAAAAAGGTAGATAGAGGAACGCTCCTGCTTGATGAAATATGTGAGATGCCTCTCGATGTACAAGCAAGCTTTCTTAGAATACTGCAATCCGCAGAGCCACCTGAATTTAAAACTGAGTTTTTCCCTGCGGCAGGGGAAGTTGAGCATCTCCTGCGCGTAGATGTACGGTTCATCTTTGCTACCAATAAAGATCCGAGGGAATATATCAACCAGGGAAAGATACGTGAAGATTTCTACTATCGCATTAATGTTGCGTCAATCCACCTCCCCCCTCTCAGAACAAGGAAAGACGACATCCCTTTACTCACCGCACATTTCATAGCCAAGTTTAATCAGAAATACAATTTACAGGTCAAAACTATCTCACCAGATGTTGAAAAGATATTCTTCGAGTATGAGTGGCCTGGAAACGTGAGAGAGCTAGAAAACAAAATAGAGAAAGCGATGGTAAACGCCGAAGGTAATTGCCTTAAAGAAAGAGACTTTGAACAGGAGCCAAAGCACTCCGAAAGTAGTATAGAATTCCTTACTCCAGAGAAACTATGGAGCACTATCTTGGCAGGCACCATGAAGGTAGGTGATCTCACTGATTTCAAGAGAAAGTGGGGGGAAAATGTACTCAAGGAATTAATTAAAAAAGCCTTTGCCAAAACCAGATCGCAGAAAGAGGCGGGGAGAATACTTGGATGTTATATGAATGCACACACCGAACCAAAGCGATACAGCATCTTCCGTCAGGAATGTACCAAACTGGGGGTCAAAATAAAAGATTTTAAATGAGACTCACTACAACCTATGCTAAAGCATAGTACCACTTACCGTTACCACTGGAGAGGGCTTGAATATGAAAAAGCAAATGCTACGCTATATACTCTGTAACACCGTAGGGTTGCTCTTAGTAACTACTATACCATCTCCATTAAAAGCTGGTTGCAACCAACGGTGGTGGGGAGGAGGAACCTTCTTGTCGAATCATCCTCTCTGCCCCTTCTCGTTCGGGAGTGGATATTTCGGCGAGCGACCATACTGGCACAGCCCTGAGTATCTTTTCCGTTCGTACTCCTGCGGGGTAGGATATGGTTACGGCTACCCCTATCACTACTATCCTCATCAAGAAAAATCACCCTATGAGAATCTCAACATTACACAAGCCGGTGAACTGGTGATACAAGTGGAGCCTGCTGGTGCTCTGGTTTCAGTTGACGGCACTCAGTTAATGGAACATCAGGAGTTAGGTTACGCACTAGGACTGCTCACCGGAACCCACCTGGTAGAAGCGAACACCAGAGGTTTTAAGCCTTATGTTGAAAAAGTTGAAATCAAGGCTGCCGCAAAAACCCATCTTTTTATTCAGCTAAAAAAGGAGTGAGATGAACACGAAGACCATAGCTCTCATAATCTTACCTTTCCTGGTAGTAAGTTTAGGGGGATGCACTGCACTCAAACAGGTCATGGCTCCTACAGCAAAGGTGACTTCACATGGTGGACCAACAATAGCCCAAGCGCAGGCTGAGCTTTACCATGGACCAAAAGCGAGAATTGCCGTCGCCAGGTTTACCGATAGCACTGCCAAAGGATGGTGGACCGGAAAGATAGGTGACGGTATGGCTGAGATGCTCGCCACAGCACTTTTTAATACTAATCGCTTTATTGTTCTCGAAAGACAAACGCTCAAGGATATTGTGGCTGAACAAAATCTGGGAGCTACTGGAAGGGTTAAAAAGGAGACCGCTGCGCCTCTTGGCCAGATAGAGGGGGCCGAGTTACTCATCACCGGTGCAGTGACCGAGTTTGATCCGGGCTCAGCCGGCATAGGCGGAGCAATCGGGGGTATCAGCGGCACCTGGCAGGAAGCAGTAGCAGGAGCCGTATTAGCAGCAATTAAAAAATCTCGTGTCGCCATTGATATCCGAGTAATTGACACTGCTACCTCTCGCATCTTACTTGCCGCCAGTATAGAGGGGAAGGACATCGATTTCCGCTTAGGAGGTGGAGGAGTAGGCTCCCATGCTGGTGGAGGTTTAGGTATCTACTCAAATACCCCTGTTGAAAAAGCAATCCGTATAGCGTTAAACGAAGCGGTGAATTTTGTAATCACTCAACTACCCGACAGATACTACCACTATCAAGATAGTATCCACAACCCACTGAAGTTGCAGTCTTTCTATCGCCAGGATCAGAGCGGGTCTTAAGGCACGTTATTAAAAAAATTGGCTGATATGCAAAGAAGCAATTTCCGATTATTTAAGAAGAAAACAGATAAGAAGATACCGTGAGGCCTTTTTAATGATGGATAAGGACTGATTCATAAAAAACCCTTAAAATAAATAGTACTATCTAACAAAGGAGGAACGATATGAAGAATACCCTACGATTGATCATCATAGCTCAAGTGATCTCAGGACTAATAGGATGCGAAACGTTAAGCGGCATTATGGAACCAAAAGCCAAGGTCACCAGCGGTGGAGGTCCCAGCATCCAACAGGCACAGCAGGAAGCCTATAACAGTTCCAAGGCACGCATTACGGTTTCAAGATTTACCGACAAGACAGCTAAAGGATGGTGGACCGGTCAAATCGGAGACGGCATGGCCGAGATGCTTGCGACTGCGCTGTTCAATACCAATCGCTACATTGTGTTAGAGAGACAGACCTTGCAGGATGTGTTGGCTGAACAGGACTTAGGTGCCTCGGGACGCGTGAGAAGGGATACCGCTGCTCCCCTCGGTCAGATTGAAGGTGCCGAACTTTTGGTAATCGGGGCGGTCACTGAGTTTGAGCCAGGTTCTTCAGGAATTGGCGGTGGGATAGGGGGAGGTTCTAGTAGCATCGCGGGAGGAATTTTAGGAGGCATTAAGAGATCCCACATTGCCATTGATCTGAGAGTTATTGATGCCAAGACCTCAAGGCTGGTGGCTGCTACCACGGTGGAAGGTACCGCTACTGATATCGCAGGACTCGCTGGGCTTGCGGGTGGACATCTTGCGGGCGGATTGGGAGGGTGGCATAAACAACCCATAGAAAAGGCACTGAGAATAGCAATCGGTACGGGAGTGGATTTTATTGCATCGCAAACCCCTTCTCAATATTATCATCAGGGAGCTAAGTAACCATTAATCTATGAATAGTGGAAGGAACCGGAACGCCTCCTCTTCCTTGGTGATGCAGACATTAAAAGTAAATTCAAAGGTTATTTTAAAAAAGAGCAGGAGTTGATTTCAACTCCTGCTTGCTAATCACCCATGATGCATCCTCAATCATTCACTATCCTTCCGTAGAAGGGGGGGGAGTATCTGCACGAGGAGTTATCACTATGGTAACACGCCTGTTTAACTGTCTGCCTCCCTCGGTGGCATTATCTGCAACCGGGTTCGATTCACCTGCGCCTGCAGTCTCGATCCGTGAAGCATCAACCCCCCTCGCCACCAGTGCATTCTTTACCGCCATTGCACGCTGCTCAGATAATTTTAAATTATAGGATTCATCTCCCACGCTATCGGTATACCCTGCTATTTTGATGTTGGTTGAGAGATACTTGTTGATGATTTGTGCTACCCTATCGATCTCCCCCTCACTATACGCCCCCTTCTTTAACTCTGCTGAGTCAAAATCAAACAGCACATCGGACTTAAAGGTTAAGATAATTGCGTCTTGTTCTCTCTGAACCGCCGCTAATGCAGCCTGTTGGTCCCTTTGAGCAGCATCCTGTGCTTCTTGTTGTAACTGAGCATTTTTAGCTTCTGAGGCAGCGAGCTGCGCTTTAAATTCTTTCTCCTGTCTATCCATCATATACCCGATGCCACCACCTGCGAGTGCACCTACTGCGGCGCCAATGGCAGCCCCTTTTCCTCCGCCAATCGCATAACCAACTCCCGCTCCCGCAGCGGCCCCTACTCCTGCACCGATTGCTGTTTTCTTATGTTCTTTCACCGTTGCACATCCCGAGAATAGTAATGAAAGAATCATTATTGAGATTAGTACCTGTTTCATAGTTCCTCCTTTTCTATGATACTATTTTTTCCTATGATGTCCTTTCAAAAATACCTATTTCACTATAAACCTTGAGTGAGTCTGAAGATAGCTGCATTCTACTATTTTTATACTTATAAAACTATAGCATTTGTATATAAGAAAAGCAAAGGATACGGAAAAAAAACTGTTATGCCTTAAATCTTACTCTTACCACTACTTTTGTCCCCTATCCCGCCTCTCATAGCTTCTGTCTTCACGCGAGACCTCTCGACCCTTTGAATGCTGCGTTAAGAAGTTCTCTTAATTCCTTAACCCTCTTGGGTGTAGGAAGATGGTAGGGGCATTTTTCCACACACCGACCGCACTCATCGCACGTCTCAAGCATGGGCAGCATCCTTTTCGCAAGCTCGAGCGTGTAGGTCACATCATCATTCATCTCTTTTCCGTAGCACTTCATATGAATCATGTGAACAAAGGGGATCATGATAGTGCGCTCACAGGGCATGCAGTAGGCACAGCGACGGCAGAACTCCTTTCCTAACTCAGATACTTCTTCTTCTAGACGCGTAAGCTCATCCACTGAAAGTGTCTTTCCTCCATCAATCACCTTCCAGTTGTCTTCCACTTCCTTAACCGATGCCATCCCCGGGGTAATCACATCCACCGCATGACTCAAGAAAAATCTCAAGGCAAGTGCCTTGCTTTCAATCACACCCCCGGCTAAAGGTTTCATGATGGAACTCGCAACGCCCATGCGGTTCGCTGTTTCAATTAAGGTTTCAAGTGGCTCTTTCTCAATCACATTGAAAGGAAACATCACCATTGCAAACTCCTCTGTGGTAATTGCCTCAGTCAGGGTCACGGGATTATGACCGGTGATGGCAAGGTGAGTAATGCTGCCCTTAGACTTCTCTTCTTTTAGAAACTGAAGTGGCTCCCTCATTACCTGTTCAAGCTCATAAGGTTGATTCACACCGTGAAAACCGTAAAAGTCTATGGTGTCAATCCCTAATCTTTTGAAGCTTTGGTCAAAGTCTTTCTTAAATCCCTCTATTCCCATTTTCCAGGAATGAGAACGGCTGGCAATTACCACTTCGCTCTTTCTCTGGGAAAGCATTCTTCCCAGTTTCTCTTCACTGTCCTGGTAGGCAGCAGCAGTATCGAAATAATTGATGCCCAGTTCCAGCGCCCTGCGTATAGTCTTATCTGACTCCTCCTTGGAGATACGCGGCAGGTACATGGCACCAAATCCCAGCTGTGTTACCTTGATACCCGTGTTCCCTAACGAGACTCCCTTCATCGTATGCCTCCTTATGAATAGCACTTGGAAATACGTTAACAGATTTTTTAAGAATTTACTAGCAGACTTACAGAAAGGGGATAGTATAGGATGTCCCCTATTGTATCTTGACGATAGCTCCTCACCTCAATGTTTTATTGACACACGAGAGTAATTTTCATATGCTTACCCCATTCAAGAGCCAGTTTTATCAATAGTAACCCCCCTTTCCCCGGCTTTCCCACATGCCCAAAAGGAGGGGTTAAAAAACTTTACCAGGAAAGGAGAATGAAATGATACTTGGAATATGCGGGAGTGGAAGGAAAGAGGGAAATACCGGTGCCCTCGTTGAAGAGGTCTTAAAAGGGATCGGTTCTGAAGCAGAGCTGGTATGGCTCATAGACCTCAACGTCGGTTACTGCACCGGGTGCATGAGGTGCACTTTCGAGGGAAACTGCTGGCAGAAGGACGGGATGACCAACCTCTATAAGACATTGATCGACTGTGAAGCGCTGGTCCTCGGCTCACCCTGTTATTACGGTGATGTATCCGGGCTGGTAAAGAGCATGATGGACCGGAGTATTGCCCTCGGTTATATGGGAATCGGAAAGGAATCTGAGATGCCCATGCACGGCAGGAAACCCCTCGCTGACAAACCTGTTGCCCTCGTGGCTGCAGTGGCGGGGCACGGGGTTGAACGCGCCCTTGAAACGATGGAGTCGTTTGTCAAATTCGCTGAGATGAAGTTGGTTGGAAAACTTGGGGCAGCTGCGGGAATGGGAGATGTCAGGGAGCTTAAGGATATCATGGATGAAGCACGAGGGCTCGGGGCCAAGATCAAGGAAGCTCTCAAGGAAAAGCACAGGTAAGGGTATCAATACATTTTTTATCGAAACATATGAAGGGCATACTACTGCTTCTCTCAATCAATTATGTCCTCATTTAATTCCCACATGACTGGTTACTAACGGGCGCTGCCCCGATTAAACCTATGGACCCAAAACGCCTCCGGCGGGACCTCGCCGTCATTGCATTTACCGCGTTCCTGAACTTTATAGGACTGACCATCGCCATTCCCATTTTCACACCGCTGTGCCTCGACCAAACCGGTGGAATCATCGCCGTCGGTACCAGCATTCCTGTCCGGACCACCATTCTGGGACTGCTTCTGGGGATATTTCCACTCTGTCAGTTCTTCGCTGCCCCGATACTGGGTACGCTTTCCGACCGTTACGGCCGGAAAAAGGTCCTGCTCTTTTCCCTTGTCGGTATGTCTCTCGGTTATATTGTAATGGCGGTGAGTATAGTGCTCCCGCACCTGCCGCTCGCATTCTTGAGCCGGATCATCATGGGAGGGTTTTCCGGAAGCCTGGCGGTAACACAGTCGGCCATAGCAGATTTGAGCGATGAAAAGTCCAGGGCGAAGAATTTCGGGCTCATCGGCGCTGCATTCGGCGCGAGCCTTTTCATCGGGCCAGCACTCGGTGGGTTTCTTTCTGATCAGGCCATACATCCCTGGTTCAATTATGCGACGCCTTTCTGGCTTGCGTCTCTCTTAACGGCACTCAATTTCGGCCAGGTGGCATGGCAATTTTCAGAAACCCTGCCTAAAGAAAAACGACGGCATGAGAACTTTCACATGCTGATCGGCCCCATTAACATTATAAATGCCTTTCAGGACGCGGTCCGCCGCGCTATCTTCCTCGTTGTCTTTTTCCTTGGCTTTGGGTTCAATTTCTTCACGCAGTTCTTCCAGGTGTACCTCATCGATAAATTCGCCGCAACACCATCCCAGCTCGGCATGGTATATTCCTACATCGGAATCTGTTCGATCCTCACCCAATTAGTGATCGTCCCGACGGTATCGAAAAGATTCAGACCGGCCCAGGTCTTGACCGTTTCTCTTCCGCTTCTGGCCAGTATATTCCCCTTACTGCTTCTGGTACCCACGTTCCCACTTCTTTTCGCCGTTATCATCTTTATACCGCTCTTTAATGGTTTATCTAACCCAAATTTAACCGCAGTCATTTCTAGTCTGGGCGGCTCTGAAAATCAGGGGGAAATCCTGGGCATCAACCAGTCCGTGCAGGCGATGACTCAATTCCTGCCTCCGCTCATCGGCGGGTTCATAGTAGGTCACCATTTCACTTTGCCAAACTGGATCACCGCCGCGTCGATCCTGATCGCCTGGGTTTTATTCATACGAAAAAGATGAATGCGTGCCGTGAGCACATGAAAAAAAAGGGACAGATCTATGCAATGCCCTTTTCTAGTGTGAAGAGTATCCTAGAGAGGATGAGAATACCGATGCTCAAGGATAGGATGCTGAGGAGAAGAGTTGCAGAATTAAAAAGAGGTTATTCATGGACCAAGAGCAGACCCCTTATGGGAAACGAGTATCACTATGGTATTTAAAAAATTAACTAAAATGTTTTCCCTGCTTTCGCCTGACGAAAGATACGGGCTGGCAATAGTCCTACTATTGATTCTGTCACGCGTCATATTCTCTCTTAAAGGAGGCTCGTTTCTGGCCACACCACTTTCTTTTGCAAAGCAGTATCTTGATCCTTTGCTTCTAAAAAATGATCTTATGCGAAGCCTTTTTTACTTGCACTCACAGCCGCCTTTATTCAATTTGTTCCTTGGTATCATTCTGAAAGTCTCACCGATACC
>CAYYOQ010000031.1:0-13981 GCA_964473235.1 uncultured Thermodesulfobacteriota bacterium
ACAGAGTCAGGGCAGACCAACTTAGGGCCCTACTCACTCTGTTTCCCCTATTTCATCACGGGGGGAAGTGGTCACGCTATGATGCTCATCTCCCGGGGTAGCAGCAATACCTCCCAGAACATCATCCGGAGGAAGGTGTGTGCACTCAATTTTATTCCGGACAAAAAAAAGTATATGAAGAATTGTGTAATGCTCGGTTTCCCTGGTGAGACCACTCTGGAAAAGATGAAACACAGCATTTTTACATTGGTGCCGTCTCCCCGGTACGGCACTCACGATCACCCGTCATACCCGGAGATCGTGAAAGAGGCTATCCAGGTCTTTCTCTGCACCTGGGATCAGAGCTATCCGCTCAAACGTAATGAAGCGCTTGAAGAACATCACTTTCTGCTTCGCATTGAGAAGATTATTATGAAAAAGAAGTGGAAGGATAGGTTGTTCAAGGGAAAGGGCTTCCCCACCATGCCGATTGATTATGGATACAGGAACAATATACGATTCTGGTTTGCCAAACACTCCAGGCCATATCCGGTACCCATTCCGGAGGGTAAGGGTAATCCCATCGATTTTATCAGGTATGCCTGTGACCGGTTTGATCCTGATATCAAGTGGGAAGATGCGGCATGTGCCAAAATTGTGAAGGTGCCCAGAATTTTTTTGAACAAGGTTATCGGGGGGGTTGTGGAAGCGGCTAAAAAAGAAGGCATAACGGTTATTACACCCGAGTTCATGGATAAGGTACAAGACAAACGATCTTCCGAAAAATAACATAGAATTCCTGAGATCAAATACGATTCAAAAAATACAACGACAAACAGAAAAGGAGGATACAGGATGAAATTGTTGGAGCCTGGTTATATCGGTAAACTTAAGATTAAAAACCGCATCGTCATGGCGGCAATGGGAGCCCACGGTCTTCATAATCCTGGAGGAGATTGGGGTGAGCGGTATCGTGCCTACTATGAGGCCAGGGCTGCCGGTGGAGTTGGCCTTATCACCACCGAAGCAACATTTGTTTCCCAGGCTCTGGAGCCTTTCTCAAAAGATTTGTTTAATGTAGCCTCTGACGAGCATCTCACTTCGATGCATCGACTTGCGGAAACCCTCCATTCCTATGATTGCAAGCTGAGCATTCAACTGACCGCTGGTTTCGGCCGCGTCGTCCCTCCCCCTGTAGTGCCTGAGGGTGTATTGCCTGTCTCGGCCTCGGAAAACACTCATTTTTCACCGGTTATTCCCATCGGTCCTGAAGCTATGACCAGGGCCATCACCACCGAAGAAGCAGCAGCCCTTGCCCAGTCTTTCGGCTACGCTGCGATGCGCTGCCGTGAAGGTGGAGCGGACTGTGTTGAACTGCATGGCCACGAGGGATATCTTTTGGATCAGTTCATGACCGCGCTCTGGAACAGGCGTGAAGACCGCTACGGTGGTTCCCGGGAGAAGCGGCTCACCTTTGCCCGAGAAGCCATTGAAGCAATTCAGCGCGATGCGGGTGCTGATTTTCCCATAATCTACCGCTATGGGATAACCCACTATCTTGAAGGCGGAAGAGAAGAAGAGGAAGGACTCTGGATCGCACAGGAGTTAGAAAAAATGGGGGTGGCTGCACTGCATGTTGACGCCGGCTGCTACGAGACACACTGGTGGCCCCATCCGCCGCAGTATTCACCACCGGGTTGTATGGTGTTTCTTGCTGAAAAAGTCAAGGAGGTAGTTTCCCTGCCGGTTATTGCAGTTGGCCGTCTACACTACCCTGAAGTAGCTGAAAAGGCATTGGCTGACGGTAAAGCTGACTTTATCGCTATTGGAAGAGGGCTGCTGTCTGAGCCGGAATGGGTAAATAAAGTTCAAAGCGGTAAAATCTCTGAGATTCGTCCATGCTTAGGCTGTCATGAGGGCTGCAAGTGGCAAATGATTGCCCAACAGCCTACCAGCTGCTCGCTGAATCCCACCTGCGGGCATGAAATCGAGTGGAGACTCACCCCGCTGAAAGAGAAACGATCGCTCCTGGTAGTCGGTGGCGGACCGGCTGGTATTGAAGCAGCCCGGGTTGGTGCACAACGCGGTTTTGACGTCACCCTCTGGGAAGCCTCTCACCGGCTGGGTGGAAACCTTTGGCCGGCAGCAAAGCCGAATTTCAAACATGATATTTTAGATTACGTACATTATCTCAATGGACTGGTACATCGTTTGCCAGTGGATGTGGTACTTAATAAAAAGGCTGCTGCCGAGGACATCAAAAACTTCGGGGCGGAGTATGTCATCCTTGCCACGGGAGCTCAAATGGAGCCCATTCCATTTGATAACGGAACCGCAGACAAGGTACTCACCGTGATCCAGGTACTCAACGGTATGGAGCCACAAGGAGAAAAAATACTTGTCATGGGGGGTGGTGTAATCGGTTGTGAAACGGCCCTCTATCTGGCACGGCAGGGGAAACAGGTTACCATCAGTACCAGGCGAGACGCCGATTCACTGGCAGAAGACCTCTACGATCACAACAACCGCGACGTGCTTCTGATGATGATCAAGGCTGCTGATATCACTGTGCTTTCAGAGACCGTTCCCATCGGACTGGGAAACGGTAATGTCGTAGTAAAGCAGAACGGTGCGGAAAAGAAGCTTGCAGTTGACAGTCTCGTTTTTGCTGGTCGTATGATACCGAAAAATGATTTGAGTAAGTCTCTTGAAAACATCACCACTGTCTTCAGCGTTGGTGACTGCGTGGAACCTGCTCGGATTATGGAAGCCGTGTGGGGAGGTTTTAAAGCAGTGAGAGAAATTGAACAATAGTTTCATATTCACTCTGTTCGTTTTGTGTAGTAAAAGTTAACGTTATTGCTCTGAACTCCGCTAATAGAGAACTCCCAAAATTGATACTACTAGATCAAATATCCGGTAAATCTCTAACTGGAAACTACTTGAGAAATTTGCATCCATTGACAGATATCTTAAACTTATTACCTCATTTTAGATATCATTATATGTTGTGCTGATATCCGACAGTGAAAATTATTAATCGTTTTATCCCAAATTACAGGCTACATCCCTTATTTCAAGGATAACCTCGGTATCATCAAATACCATTAGCAAACGAGCTGAGAAAATCTGCCGTTGCTTTTATTATTATTTCTTGCTGTTCTTCTCTTGTAATGTCTGCAGGGTTATCACCCTCCTGCACAGGATATGGAGAGGTATCATACCAGCCAAACTGGGTATGATTACCGCCTTCAATACGAACCCATTGAGTATCAGGTGGTAAATGTTCACCAGATACTTCAATTGATTCAACTTCCCCGTCCTTTGTACCGTAAATAGATATGGCCTTTAAATCTGTATCGTCAAGCCTAAAAAAATCAGACGGCCAGGACGCCCATAAAACTACGCCCTCAATCTTATCAGTGAAATTTTTGGCATAGGCACATGAAAAAGAACCTCCCAGAGAATGGCCTCCTATGATCCATGTCGTAATTTCACTATAGTCGCTTATTACTTTATCTGCTCTTGTATAGCTCTTAACTGCGAGATCATCTATCATCTTGACAATCACGGTTAAAAATCCTTCTGCTGCAATTGCATGTGCAGGAGGGGCATAAGACCTTGGGTCAACTAACCCTCCAGGATAGAAAATAAAACCAACTTTTGAGTCTACATTGTTTGGCTCAAAGGCATAATAGAAGTTTGAATTTTCTTCCCATTCTTCCACTTCTACTGTGCGTACAGTTACTGCATTGTCAGATTCCATAGCTTCTAAGGCTTCTGGCAAGGGTGGGTAGCTATTGGGAAATGCATCACATACATCTCCCACTCCATCCCTATCATCATCTTCCTGATTCATACTGCAAAAGCCTTTATCTCCACATTCACTGGTGTTATCTCCACCGGTTGTACAGAAATCTCCTGTATTAGTACCTGTTGTACATGTCCCTTCGTCTGGGCCATTTGCTGTTACAGGACAGTTGTCGCATACATCTCCTACTCCATCATCATCAGTATCTTCCTGGTTCATACTGCAAAAGCCACCATCTCCACAACCACCGTCACTGGTACAGGGAGTTCCCAGGTTACCTGCCGTACACATCCCTAAATCTGAGCCGTTTGGTGTGTCAGGACAGTTATCCACCGTATTTGAAACACCATCTGCATCTGTATCCTCGGTAGTACCTGAAATCAATCTGTAAAGCTTTGCACCTCCTAATCCTTCTGTAGAGGAACTGGCACCCTTGCTCGCAGACACATAAAGGGAGTGTGCAAAGGTGGTAAAACCTTCAAAGGCAACAACATAATCATCACTAAAACCGTCATCGGTAACCTTTTGCCACGATATACCATCACTGGTCTTCCAGACATGAGAGCCGGTGAGATATTCCTTGGTTGCTCCCGTAGCAGGCGCAAAAGTAGACACTAAGCCGCCGTAAAGATAATCCCCAAAAGGGAAAAGGTTTACCGCAACATTCTGATATATGGTAGGTGCTCCGCCATTCACTTTCCCATCGAAACCCTCAGGCAGCATGCCATCGCCCCCGACACTGTAAAACCAGCTTCCGTCCTCTGAACTACCGTTTGTGCTGTAGAGCACCCGGGCTCCCCCCAACGATTGAATGCCCGCTATAAGCTTATTGCTAAATGATGCAAGGCTCCAGGGCAAGAAATTTCCCGTATTTAAAGTACACCCCATCCCATCACCAAATCCGTTTTCGTTGGTGCCCGTGTCATTATCATCAACATTTGCGTCAACAATAAGTTCCCACCCGGAAGTGGTAAGCTTTGCCATACGGGAACACATTCCCGCGCTCCCTGATGAACCCGCTCCCCCCGCGTAGAGCACTTCAGAACCTGATACTGAAGACGCACACAGGCTGGCAATACTGGTGCTCACTGGTTTTTGAGAGTTAGGGTAATTGGAATCGATGTGATAATTACCGAAACTGTTGGTCGGTTCTGTTACCATCCAGTCATCTCCATTTTCTGTATACCACACCTGTGCTCCATACTCATAGTTGAGTCCGGTGCTCACATAGAGCTGATTGTTAAATATGTACATCTTGATGATGGTCTTGTTCCAATAATCACCAAAGCCATTTTCGTCATCACCTGTGCCAATCTCATAGCGATCACCCACCTGGATTGCCCCAAGATCGTATTCATAAGGGGGAAATGGGTTGGTGTAATGTTGACTCCCACAGATTGTATACTCACTGTCTACATTACCAGCGACTTCATTTTGCTGAACAGTGAGGGTATCTGAGGTATTACTTATAATATCAAACCGTCTGTACCTCCCCTCTCCTGAGGTAATCTGGAGTATCCCATCGGCCCACTCATCTTCCGCCCAGGACTTAGTGGTATCAGTAATCTGGGCTGTTAAATCCCCATCATCTTTTTCACACCCTGATATCACCTCGATGGTTCCTGATTCGTCAATATCCTTCTTGTCAGAAATAACTGGTTCCCAGTTTACTCCGTCATACCTCCAGATCTCACAACCCGTGGATTTAAGCACACTCCCCTGTAGCCCGGAAGAAAATCCAAAGTATAGTTTACCTTGAAAGACAATCATGCCACCCCAGAGATTATTAATCCAGGTGTCGCCGTAAATGCCATTGGTCTCATTGCCAGGGAAGAGCACCTGTTCCCATCCTGTACCAGAAGTCCTCCAGACCTCAACTCCTTCAACTTCGTTTCTAGTCATGACGTACAAGCGCTGCTGGTATTCTGCCATCGCCACTACTGATATATTATTATCGTTGCCAAATCCTGGTTGATTGACCCTTTCCCAGACAGATCCATCTTCTCCAGCAATGAATTCCAAGCCTTCCGGTATGTGCCATGAGGTATCGCACCCAGTAGTCAACATCATCACTGTACAGAGGAAGACAAACACATTCAAAATTGGTTTTGTAAATATTTTTGTGTTCAAAGAGACACCTCCTTTGAAAAGTTAATTATTGCTTCTGTTTTGCGTGCTCCTTATGCATTTCTTCAACTTTCTAGTCTTTAATAAAAAACTGCAAAAGCTAGCTCTTGTGACTTTGGCAGTTTTAATTCTTCACCACTACTTGCCAAAGCCTGCATCTTGCCCTTTCGAATTAAGAATCTTATATTAGCTAAAAGATCTCCTCACGGGCTCACCGTCATAATCTTTCTGGCAATCATGGGATAGCGCGCGATAAAGATCAACTCCTCCTGCGTCAAGGGTTTTTGGGTATGTACATTGGCAAAGCGCACCAGATCTAAGATTTCCCGTGCGTCTTTCTCATCCTTAAACGCCACATCCAACTTCCCGAAAACATGCTGAAACCCCTTAATCCCACCGTACTCACCTGTGGTAATCTGTCTTCCCGTCTCTACAAATTCCAACTGCCCCCTGCCCAGCTCCTCACAATCATAGAGCTCATAGTTTCTTCTATCTTTGAGCGCACCATCGGCATGGATACCTGACTCATGGGCAAAGGCATTATCCCCCACTCCCACCTGGAATACGGGAAGGGAAATGTCGAACGAGTACGCAGCATACTTGGCGAGCTTATATGATTTGGTCAAGTCAATCTCTTGGAGGCAACCGGCGTGTTCTCTATCAAACCCGCTTGACTTTGAGAGCGCTAAAATCACCGAGAGCATGTCCGCATTGCCTGCCCTCTCCCCTACCCCATTCACGGTAGTGTTAATGTATGCATCCTGACCTGCATCAATACAACCCTTCGCCCCTGCGACAGAACACCCCACTGCCATTCCTAAATCATTGTGGCAGTGGAGCTCAATGGGCATCTGCGTTTCTCTCGCAAGACGGCTAATCCGTTCATAAATGGTGAGGGGATCATCATACCCCAGGGTATCACAATACCGAATGCGGTCCGCACCCTGCTCCTTTGCCCTTTGACAAAACTCAATCAGAAAAGAGAGTTCGGTGCGGGAGGCATCCTCTGCGTTAACACCAATCGTTTCAAAACGTAGTTCTTTTGCCGCATTAAGCGCTTCCAGCATTACGGTAATAATATCCGACCTGTTTTTTTTACCGCCATACTTTCCCATGATCATTTGATCTGAAGTTGAGGTGGAAATATTGATGTGCTTTAGTTGTGGAACCAGTGCCTTCGCTTCACTCACATCTGATACCGTCGCGCGTGTCCACCCCGATATCCTCATGGGGCTTAAGACCCCCATTTCCACCAGCTCAAGATTTGCATTGAGGTAATTGAGCTCGTGGCGGGTATTGGGAAAGCCAATTTCTGCCTGAAACACGCCTATCTGGTTAAGCATAGTATTCAAAATGGTTTTTTCCAGCTTAGCGAGCCCCAGACGAGAGGTTTGCACACCGTCCCGATTGGTAACATCCAGAATATAGATTTTACCTTTATTCATGTCGCCCCTCCCTTCTCAAGGAAATAAATGACGCGATCTGCCATCTCTTGGCTACTGACATAGGTATGAGGGTTAAGGTCTCTCGTCACATATCGCCCTTCTTTGACCACTGCTTCCACCGCGCCCTGCAGACGGCAGGCCGCTTCTCTCTCACCCAGATAGTCAAGCATCATGGCGCCAGAGAGGATCAGTGCACAAGGATTGAGCTCCTGTTTCCCTTTAAATTGCGGGGCAGACCCATGCACTGCCTCAAAGATGGCATACCCATCACCGAGATTAACCGCGGGGGCCATTCCCAATCCCCCCACCAAGGCTGCACACAGGTCTGAGATGATATCACCATAGAGGTTAGGGGTAAGCACCAGATCAAACTGCTGCGGTGAAGAAACAAGCTTAAAACACGCGCTGTCAACCAGCAGATGTTCAAGCTCAAGAGAGGGATATACCTGCGCAACCTTCTTTGTCTCTTCATAAAACAGGCCATCGGTAAACTTCATAATAGTGGCTTTGGTCACTACGGTGATTTTTTTTCGCTTATTATCCTCCGCATAATTAAAGGCGAAGTGGGCTATTCTCCTTGATGCCCCCCGGGAAAGAGGTTTCAGGGTAATCCCCGCATCAGGAGCAATTTCTTTTCCCAAGTAGTTCCTCACTAGTTCTATCAGTTTACGGGTAGATTCCTCTCCTTCCTTAAATTCTATACCTGCGTAGAGGTCTTCGGTATTCTCACGAATCACCACTATATCAACTCCCTGCGCAATGCCCTTTATACCCTCAATAGTTTTACAGGGCCTCACATTGGCGTAAAGGTTGAAATGGTGACGGAGCTGTACATTGACGCTGCGATAGCCGCCTCCAGAGGGGGTGGTAAGGGGACCCTTTAAGGCAACACGATTTCTCTCAATCGAATCCAAAACTTCTTTGGGCAGGGGAGTCCCTTTCTCATCCAAAGCACCCAGCCCTGCATCCACCACCTCCCACGCGATGTTCACGCCTGTGGCATCAAGGCATCTCTTGGCTTCTGCCATAATTTCAGGACCACTTTCATCTCCAGGTATCAAGGTAATGTTATGCACCATGTTCCCTCCGATAGGGAATGAGACCTCCTGAGACGACAATTG
This sequence comes from uncultured Thermodesulfobacteriota bacterium, assembly GCA_964473235.1. Classification (GTDB taxonomy): domain Bacteria; phylum Desulfobacterota; class WTBG01; order WTBG01; family WTBG01; genus CAYYOQ01. Next base: position 8,484 of record CAYYOQ010000031.1, read on the forward strand.
CTACCTCCCTTTGATTGAGGGTATGGAGCAAAGGAATATAACTCTGCTTACTCAGATTATGCACCACCAGAGGGTGATAACCCTTGAGTGCCTCTCGTATCCTCTCCAGTTTCAATCGATCCCCCGTTTCAATCTGTTCATAATCTTCCTCCCTCTTAAATAAAAGAGGGAGAATCCCATAGTTAACCAGGTTCGCCTGGTGAATCCTCTCAATGCGTAAGGCAATTACTACTCTCACACCGAGAAAGCGTGGACATAAGGCAGCATGCTCTCGGCTGGAACCTTGCCCATACCCTTCCCCTGCAACAATCACACCCTCTCTCCCTTCTTCCTTGATTTGTAATGCCTTCTTATAAAATTCACTGTCAAGCTGTTGAAAGGTAAACTGGGCATAGCGCGCAATATCACTGCGAAACCGAAGATACTGTCCCCCTGGGATAATATGGTCAGTAGTAATATTATCACCCACCTTGAGCACCACCTCACCGGTGAGTGTATCATCTAATTGATAAAAATAGGGGAGTTCCTTGATGGAGGGACCTTTGATTACCTTTGGCTCAGAAACTTTCTCACCCGGTGCGATGAGAAGCTCATCCTCCATCTGATATACCTCAGGCTCTTCTCTAGGAGGATCGCACTGGTCACCCAGGGAACGCGGATCGGTGAGTAAGCCAGTCAATGCGGAAACCGCAGCCGTCTCAGGGCTTACCAGATAGACCTCCGCATCAGGAGTGCCACACCTCCCACGATAGTTCCTATTACTAGTGCGGAGGCTTATAGTCCCTGAGGGTGGTACCTGTCCCTGACCAATGCAAAAGCCGCAGGCAGGTTCCATAATACGGGCACCGGCATTCACCAAATCGGCAAGCACCCCACTCATGGTAATTGCGGAGAGAATACGTCGAGACCCCGGCGTAATACACAGATTCACCTGTGGAGAAACCCTTTTCCCTTTGAGCACAGAGGCAACTACCGCTAACTCCCGGTAAGATGAATGTGCACAACTCCCAATACATATTTGCTCCACTTTGAGGCCTTCCACTTCTTTAACTGGGCACACATAATCAGGGCTATGAGGTCGTGCCACCAGAGGTATGACCTCATCCAGAGCGATAGTTACTACCTCCGCATATAAAGCATGGGGATCATTGAGCAGTTCCTCCCATTCCGCCTCACGTTGATGCCTTCTCATGAACTGTCTGGTAGTATCATCAGAAGGTAAAAGAGAGGTCATGACCCCCATCTCAGCCCCTAAATTTGCCAGTGTTGCCCTCTCTGATACCGTAAGAAACTTTAGCCCATCACCACTGTACTCCAGCACTTTCTGAGTGTTCCCTCTGGTAGTAAGCATGCCGAGTAGGCGCAAGACCACATCCATAGCTGATACCCAGGGTGTGAGCCTCCCGGTGAGCCTGATTCCCACGATACTCGGAAATTTTATAAAATAGGGATGCCCCGCAATTGCCATTGCCACATCAAGCCCACCTGCACCCATTGCCAGCATCCCCAGGGCACCAGAAGTAGGGGTATGAGAATCAGCACCCAAAAGCGTTTTGCCAGGGTGAGCGAATCGCTCCAGATGCACCTGGTGACAGATGCCGTTGCCCGCTCTAGAAAAATAGCCACCGTATCGCACTGAGCAAGAGTGGAGATAGCGGTGGTCATCTGCATTCTCCGGAAAGAACTGATTCGTAGTATGGTCTACATAGGCTACTAAAAGCTCTGCCTTCATCCGTTCAATCCCTAACGATTCCAACTGGAGACACACCAGCGGACCAGTCGCATCCTGAAGGAGCGTTTGATCAATCCTCACACCTATCTCTTGTCCTTCTTCCATGCTTCCGGAAACAAGGTGAGAAGAAACGATTTTCTCAAAGAGGGTAGTACCCATTAGTTTTACCTTACCTTATGAGATCCAACTCTTTCGAGATTACCCTTAATGTATAACTCAAGTATAGTCCAATTCCCCTTAAATGAAAAGCATATTTGAATTGTACTTTCAAAAGGCATGCCACGTAGTTTTCTATAACAAGAATGTGGAATGAATGTCTCAGGTTTTTAAGAAGCAACCCTATCGTAATTTTTTAGAGCACGGATCGCAAAAAATGGAACGTTGAGAAGGATTAGGAGCGGTAGTGCGAGAACAAAAATAGTAAGAGAGGACAGCGTAGCATGATGGAAGAAACGTTGGTGTGTAGGTGATCACACCCTACATGTTGAAAAAATACTATAGTTACATAGCAAGATCGTCAACAAAAAGTTAAAGAAGAACCGTTCGGGTCCTCTGTGTAGCGCGTTCACTCTTTGTATAGACTCTTACCTGTTCACCTCTGAGAATTTTCTTCTCACAATTTCACATAGTTTAGGCTAGGCTCCAGGACTCAAGATAATTAATACAATTCCGATGAGGGCAAGTACTGCTCCCGTCACCCGTCTCCCAAAGGATGGCTCATTGAAGATCATTCGCCCCAGTATCACCGTAAATAGTATTGAGGTCCGCTTAATGGCAATCACATAGGCAATGGGGGCATAGTTGTATGCGGTAAAAATACTGTAGGTCGCCAAGCCCACCAGCGTTCCGATGAGAAGATTCATTTTAAAATTTTTGAATATCTGCCAGGGTGATTCTCCCTTGATATACACCACCGGGATGAGCACTATGCTCAACGCAAATAAATACCAGAAGCTGAAAAAGGCTGAGCCTGTGAGTGTCACCACCTTTTTACCCATCGTTGAGGTAATGGCATAGATGAGTGCAACCACCACTACCAGTAGCGAGCCCTCATTCCTCACTATAGATTTAAAAGGAGCAAGCATCCCCTCCCGCAGGTGGGTGACGTTCATTATGTAGACACCAGACAAAATGGTAACGACACCCGCAATCCCCATGAGTGTTACTGTTTCGTGAAGAAAGAGCGAGCCTGTGATCAGGAGAAAAAGTGGGGTAAGTGATAAAAGTGGTACCGTCAAAGAGAGATCATAGTGTGCGATGGCTTTTACGTAGAGAATCATTGCCACAATCTCAAGAGGAATCAGGATAAGGGTACACACAATCACCTCGGAACTTATCGCTCTGGGGAAATCCATCTGAAAGGTCATGAGCGCAAGTATGGGGATAGCAAATAGCCACCGGGAGAGAGAAACGAGATATACTGATTGTTGCGCTGACGCCTTTTTAGAAAGCACATCAGCTCCCGCCATCAGGAGTGCGGTAATGAGCGTATAAAGTATACCAATATACATACAAAGAAAATCTCATGCCTTGAGGTGGAATTCACCACGGTACCACTTTTCGAATACTTTTAGGGAACATCCGTACAACGGGTGTGGCACACCTTATCATTTCCGGAGGGCATTGGTGAAGGGGAAATACACTGGTCATACATAGCTATTTTCGCGCCAGACGACTGTGCGTGATGCCATAGAAAAAGTAGATAGAGAACCCAATAAGGAGCCAGATTACGAATCGTATCCAGGTAATTTTAGGTAATGAGAGCATTAAACCCGTACAAAAGAAGATGCCCAGGAGTGGAAACAGAGGCACTAATGGGCAGCGAAAGCTTCTCTTGAGCTCAGGATGAGTCCTTCGTAAGACCACCACTCCTCCACACACAATGCAAAAGGCAAACAATGTTCCAATATTGCAGAGTTCTGCGGCAGTCCCAATATCAATGAAACCTGCGAAACCCGCTACCACCGTACCTGTGATAAGCTGTGAAATGTAGGGAGTACGAAAGCGGGGATGAACTTTTGAGATCCAGGGCCACAAAAGGCCATCACGTGACATGGAGAAAAACACCCTCGGCTGTCCCATGAGCATTACCAGCAATACACTAGTAATACCTGCCACTGCTCCCACTGAAACGAGCGCCGCCCCCCACCGGAAACCCACCAGATTCAATGCGTGAGCAACCGGTGCAGGATTATTCAATTCCCGGTAGGGTACCATTCCCGTAAGAATCACCGCTACCAGGATGTAGATAACCGTACAAATGGAGAGAGAGAGGAGTATCCCGATGGGCATGTTTCGCTGAGGGTTGGTGGTTTCTTCAGCAACAGTGGAAACTGCATCAAAACCAATGTAGGCAAAAAATATAATGGCTGCTGCGGTCATAACACCTTTAAAACCATAGGGCAAAAAAGGAATCCAATTACCCGGAGTAACGTTAAGCATCCCTACCGCAATAAATACCAGTATCGTGAGTAGCTTCACAAACACCATCACGCTGGTAAATCGTGCGCTCTCTTTAATCCCAATCACCAAAATAGTGGTGAGGAAGAGCACAATGAGCATGGCAGGAAGGTTAACCACCGCTCCCGGTATGGTTCCAGGGGCAGCGCTGCACCACACGGGAAGTGGAATGCCAACAGCCTTCACGATGGTTACAAAATACCCTGACCACCCAATAGCCACCGCAATGGAAGCCACGATATATTCTAATATAAGATCCCACCCTATAATCCACGCAATCATCTCACCCATGGTGGCGTAGGCATAATTGTACGCACTTCCCGCCACCGGCATCAGAGAGGCAAACTCTGCATAACAGAGCGCGGTAAAGAAGCAGGCACTTGCCGATATGACCAGGGAGAGTACAATCCCAGGACCCGCAAAACGCGCTGAGGCAGTTCCCGTGAGCACGAAGATCCCGACACCGATAATGGCACCTATCCCCAGAATGGTCAAATCAAAGGCATTGAGCGAACGGTGTAGCCGGTGTTCTTCCAGATCAATCTCTTCTAAAATATGGTGGAGAAATTTGCGTCGAAAAAGCCTCTTGACCATCACACCTTCCTTTGCGTGAGGTGGCAATGCATGTGTAAAGAGAGAAACTCACGAGGTGATTACGTTGTACGTTTTTTTTGTCTTAGTGTCAACAGTAATATACCAATGGTATTGACAAATAAGATAGTACATTTTACAGTGAGGCTACCGTTAATTTTTTAGGGAGGTAGACCACTCACCGGATGAAACCACTACCCATTATTGTGCTCTTTATCTCAACCCTCTTGGTTAAGGGATGTAGTCCCTCCATCGAAGGAGGACGTATTGAGTATAACCACTCCCTCGTAGTGAATTATGAAAGCTACCATCAAGAAACCCAGGTCACCGGCACTATACATTTCCATAGTAGTACTAGTGGTTACGTTGATCCAGGTTATTGCTATCAAGGTTCAGGAACGGTTTCAGTTGCAATTTCGGGAACAGCCGATGACTGCACATTCAATGGTTCAGGCACAAACTCTGTGTCCCTTAAAGGGTATGAAGTTAACCACCAGATACTCTTTACCTTCGAAGAACAGTGGTATCAGCCCTGTTCACTTACCTTTACCTGCCCTGATGGTACTCACACCGAATCACTCCCAAGCGATACAGTTTCCTATCAACTCACCTTCCCTGTAGAAGATGGCTATACAATAGAGCAACCATTTTCAGGTGAAGAAGGAAGTGGTAGCGTGAGCTGGACACTCCGCATTGATCCCTGAGCTAAAAGCTA